>NZ_JAUTBJ010000002.1:3775000-3900000 GCF_030819175.1 Sphingomonas sp. SORGH_AS_0879 | reverse complement strand
GATGGGACTCGAGTAGGGCGGGACACGTGAAATCCTGTCTGAACATGGGGGGACCACCCTCCAAGCCTAAATACTCGTACATGACCGATAGCGAACTAGTACCGTGAGGGAAAGGTGAAAAGCACCCCGATGAGGGGAGTGAAACAGTACCTGAAACGGATTGCCTACAAGCAGTTGGAGGGTCTTTATGGCCTGACAGCGTACCTCTTGCATAATGGGTCTGTGACTTAATGTTTCAAGCAAGCTTAAGCCGATAGGTGTAGGCGCAGCGAAAGCGAGTCTGAATAGGGCGCTTTAGTTTGAAGTATTAGACCCGAAACCCGGCGATCTATGCATGACCAGGATGAAGGTGCGGTAACACGCACTGGAGGTCCGAACCGATTAACGTTGAAAAGTTACCGGATGAGTTGTGCTTAGGGGTGAAAGGCCAATCAAGCCGGGAAATAGCTGGTTCTCCGCGAAAACTATTGAGGTAGTGCCTCGAGCGGACACCATAGGGGGTAGAGCACTGGATGGTTGCGGGGGTCGCGAGATCTACCAATACTAACCAAACTCCGAATACCTATGAGTGATACTCGGGAGACAGACGGCGGGTGCTAAGGTCCGTCGTCAAAAGGGAAACAGCCCTGACCTACAGCTAAGGTCCCCAAGTCGTGTCTAAGTGGGAAAGCATGTGGAAATCCCAAAACAACCAGGAGGTTGGCTTAGAAGCAGCCATCCTTTAAAGAAAGCGTAACAGCTCACTGGTCTAAACAAGGGTTTCTGCGGCGAAGATGTAACGGGGCTCAAGACACGCACCGAAGCTTAGGGTGTGTACGCAAGTACACGCGGTAGCGGAGCGTTCCGTAAGCCTGCGAAGCGATCTGGTAATGGGTCGTGGAGGTATCGGAAGTGCGAATGCAGACATGAGTAGCGATAAAGAGGGTGAGATGCCCTCTCGCCGAAAGACCAAGGGTTCCTGCGCAAGGCTAATCCGCGCAGGGTGAGCCGGCCCCTAAGACGAGCCCGAAGGGGGTAGTCGATGGGAACCACGTTAATATTCGTGGGCCTGGTGGTGTGTGACGGATCTCGTGTGTTGTACGTCCTTATCGGATTGGACGTGCCTCGAAGAGGTCCCGGGAAATAGCCCCACCGTATAGACCGTACCCGAAACCGACACAGGTGGTCAGGTAGAGTATACCAAGGCGCTTGAGAGAAGTGTCCTGAAGGAACTCGGCAAATTGCCTCCGTACCTTCGGAAGAAGGAGGCCCCATGTAAGCGCAAGCTCTCATGGGGGGCACAGGCCAGGGGGTAGCGACTGTTTAGCAAAAACACAGGGCTCTGCTAAGTCGGCTTCAAGACGACGTATAGGGCCTGACGCCTGCCCGGTGCCTGAAGGTTAAGTGGAGGAGTGCAAGCTCTGAAATGAAGCCCAGGTAAACGGCGGCCGTAACTATAACGGTCCTAAGGTAGCGAAATTCCTTGTCGGGTAAGTTCCGACCTGCACGAATGGCGTAACGACTTCCCCACTGTCTCCAGGACATGCTCAGCGAAATTGAATTCTCCGTGAAGATGCGGAGTACCCGCGGTTAGACGGAAAGACCCCGTGCACCTTTACTGCAGCTTCAGAGTGGCATTGGACAAGAACTGTGTAGCATAGGTGGGAGGCTTTGAAGCATTGGCGCCAGCCGATGTGGAGCCATAGGTGAAATACCACCCTGTTGTTGTTTAATGTCTAACCTCGTACCGTGAAACCGGTACAGGGACCCTCTGTGGCGGGTAGTTTGACTGGGGCGGTCGCCTCCTAAAGAGTAACGGAGGCGCGCGAAGGTTGGCTCAGGCCGGTTGGAAACCGGCTGTTAGAGTGCAATGGCATAAGCCAGCCTGACTGCGAGACTGACAAGTCGAGCAGAGACGAAAGTCGGTCATAGTGATCCGGTGGTCCCTCGTGGAAGGGCCATCGCTCAACGGATAAAAGGTACGCCGGGGATAACAGGCTGATAACCCCCAAGAGCTCATATCGACGGGGTTGTTTGGCACCTCGATGTCGGCTCATCACATCCTGGGGCTGGAGCAGGTCCCAAGGGTTTGGCTGTTCGCCAATTAAAGTGGTACGTGAGCTGGGTTCAGAACGTCGCGAGACAGTTTGGTCCCTATCTGCCGTGGGCGTCGAAATTTGAGAGGAGTTGACCCTAGTACGAGAGGACCGGGTTGAACGTACCTCTGGTGTACCTGTCGTCGTGCCAACGGCGCAGCAGGGTAGCTATGTACGGACGGGATAACCGCTGAAAGCATCTAAGCGGGAAGCCTCCCTCAAGATAAGATTTCTCAGGACGGTCGAAGACCACGACCTTGATAGATCGGATGTGGAAGTGCGGTAACGCATGGAGCTAACCGATACTAATTGTCCTATTCGCGCTTGAGAGCTCCACACCCCCACCATCAGCCCTGGGCTGATGACTGAGAGTGCGGTCATCAATACAGCCAGTGCACGCATCGATTTTATACCCAACTCCCCATCCAAACAGATGGGGACGTATTCGCGGACTCTATTGCCTGGTGGCCATAGCGTCGGTGTCCCACCCGATCCCATCCCGAACTCGGCCGTGAAACCCGACTGCGCCAATGGTACTACTGCTCAAGCAGTGGAAGAGTAGGGCGCCGCCAGGCATTATAGTCCGCGTATACACAAAAAAACCCATTCACAATTTCCACCGTATCCCAAATTCGGCGCGGGGTGGAGCAGCCCGGTAGCTCGTCAGGCTCATAACCTGAAGGCCGCAGGTTCAAATCCTGCCCCCGCAACCATCCCACCACACACATACGCTCGCCAGGTCACACCACCTCGCGGGCTTCCCCGCGTTCACGCCAACAGCGCTGGCGATCTGCACGGCATCGGACCGCGCGTCGCCAGTCATTCTCGTAAAACGATGGCATTCGGCATGAAAGCCGCCTGCTGTGTTCGCCAACGCGCACAGCATAGCCGCGCTCTGGCCCGCCGTCCAAAAGACGCCGGGCGCATATCCCGCTGACAAACGGGATTGCGCGGCATATTTGCACCGCGCTACCCAGCACGCCCGCCATGCCAGCGACAAACGGGATCGACACGTCGACCCGCTCGCGGAATGATACGACACCCCCTTCCCAATCGAGGGGCTTCGCCACTATCCTGATGAAAATGGCCGCGAAAACATCGTGGTTGCGACTCATCGTGAGGAGAGGGGCCCGTGAGCATTACCCTGAAGGGCGTCGTGGCGGCGACCATCGTGATGGCCGCTCCCCTGGCCGCGCAGACGGCGTCCGACGCCCCTGTCATCGCCACCGATCGGGGGGTGGTGCGGGGCAGCGTGACCGACGGGGTCGCCAGTTGGAAGGGAATCCCGTTCGCCGCCCCGCCGGTCGGGCCGCTTCGCTGGCGGGCCCCCCAGCCCGCCGCCGCATGGACGGACGTGCGCGATGCCACGGCCTATGCGCATGACTGCATGCAGGTGCCGTTTCCCAGCGATGCCGCGCCTCTGGGTACGACCCCGGCGGAGGATTGCCTTTATGCCAATGTCTGGAAGCCGATGGCGAGTCGCGGCAAACTGCCGATCCTAGTCTGGATCTATGGCGGCGGTTTCGTGAATGGCGGCGCGTCTCCGCCGACCTATTCGGGGACGGAGCTGGCCAGGCAGGGCGTGCTGTTCGTCAGCTTCAATTACCGGGTCGGCCGGTTCGGGACCTTTGCGCTGCCGCAACTGACCAGGGCGGGTGAAGATAGCGGGCGATTGGGCAATTACGGGATCATGGACCAGATCGCCGCGCTGCAGTGGGTGCGGCGCAACGCGGCGGCGTTCGGGGGCGATCCGTCCAACATCACCATCGTCGGGGAAAGCGCGGGCGGCATGTCGGTGCACATGCTCAACACCTCGCCGCTGGCCAAAGGCCTGTTCCACAAGGTCTTCATCATGTCGGGCGGCAATGGCCGGTCCGACGGCAAGACGCTGGCCGATGCCGAGCGGATCGGTGAGAATTTCGCCCGGTCCCAGGCTATCGATCCCGACCGCCCCGATGCGCTGGCCCGGCTTCGCGCGTTGAGCGCCGAGGCGGTGACCGACGGGCTCAACATGATGGCGCTGTTCCGGCCCCAGCCCGGTCCCCCCACCCATATGGCGCCCTTCGCCGATGGCAAGGTCGTGGTCGATATGGGGCGGGCCTATGCCGAGAACCGCTTTGCCCGTGCGCCGATGGTCGTGGGGGCGACCAGCGCCGATATCGGCGGCAAGACCGGCTTCATGATTGCCGGGGCGCGCGACGTGGCCGCCCATATGGCCGGGAAGGGCGTGCCGGTGTGGGAATATCGCTTTTCCTATGTCGCCAACTCGGTGGACCAGCCGGGCGCGCAGCATGCGACCGACATTCCCTTTTTCTTCGACACCACCGCCATCAAATATGGCGATGCGACCACGTCGCGCGATCGCGCCATCGGGCAGGTGATGAGCCGTTACCTGATCCGGTTCGCCAAGACCGGTGATCCCAATGCGCCCGGCCTGCCGGAATGGCCGCGCTATGCGAAGGCCGGTGACCTCATCATGGACTTCACCCCCGAAGGCAAGGCTGTCGCGCAAGTCGATCCCTGGGGCGGGGAAATCGAGGCGGCGCGCGCGGCAACGGCGGGTGCGCCATAGGGGCAATCTCGACCAATCCCCTTCCGCGGTTAAATGTGCTAACCGAATTTACACTTGCCTTATCGTTAATATGACCTGCTTAGAGCAGGTTGAGGGCGGGTAGGTAAAATGGGGGCCGCGAAAGTGGCATCGGACATCAAGGCGGTGGCGCTTGCGCTGCTCATGCTGCTGGCGGGGGTGATGCCGGGAACGGCGTCGGCCACGGCCATCGACCTGCGCAAAGCGGCGTGTAGCGCCGCGCTGCCCGATGGGTCGGATGCGGCTATGGTGATGGGCGCCCGTTACCAGTGCAACGCCCATGAGTCGAACCGGGGCGCGCCCTGGCTTTGGTTGCGTCTCGACCCGTCGAATCTCGGCGCGCTGCCGCCGCGCTGGGACATATTGATCGACCAGACCCGGTTCGGCCGTATCGCCCTGCTGGTCGTCGGTCGTGACGGCAGCATGCGGATCGAGCGTTCGTCCGACGAATTACAGGGACATGGCGCCCCCGGCGGGCTTCTGCGCTTCGTCATTCCCTTGGCTGGGCGTGATGTGCGCGGCCTTTATCTGGGCTTTCGCAACATCGACGAACTCTATTTGATGCGCAAGCTGGAGGCGCGACCGGGCGGCCGGATGACCGATGGCGACATTCGCTGGCTGTTGCTGATGGGGTTGTTCACGGGAACGCTGTTGTCCGCGCTCCTCTATAATCTGGTGATCCACACCGGCCAGCGTCCCGCGTTCCAGCGCTGGTACCTGCTGTGGGTCAGCGTCGCGCTGGCCTATGGACTGGTCTGGACGAACACCGCGGCGTTTCTGGTGCCGTGGCTGATCGGGCCGCTCGCGGTCCGGTTGAACCTGGTGCTGGTCGGCCTGATGGTCGCGGCGGGTAACATGTTCTTCTTCGCGGTGATCGAGGAGGGTGTCTTGCCGCGCCGCTTCGCCATGGTGGGTCGAATGCTGTCGGTCGCGGGGGCTGTGCTGGGGTTCCTGGCGGCGGCGGATGGATGGTTGCCGCCGGGGATCACCGACCGGCTGCTCAATTACGTGATCGCGGCCACGGCGCTGCTGGTTGCCCTGTCTTCGGGAATCGCGGCGCGGCGCGGCAGCCGGGTGATCTGGTTCTATCTCATCGGTTGGGGCCCGGTCATCGGTGTCTTCCTGGCCCGGCTGAGCCGCAACCTGGGCTTCGCGCCGCAGAACGACATCGTCGATATGGCGACCTTCGCCGCATTGGCGTTCGAGGCGCTGGTCCTGTCACTGGCGATCGCCGATCGGTTCCGCCTGATCCGTCAGGAACTGGAGCTTGCCCGCCAGCGCCGCGAGATCGACCTAGCCGAAACCAAGACGTTGCGGCTGGCGGCGCATACCGATTTCCTGACCGGGTTGGGCAATCGCTTTGCGTTCCAGCAACAGGCCCATGAATGGATGGTCGCGGACAGGGCGTTCAGCCTGTTCCTGGTCGATGTCGACTTCATGAAGGACGTCAACGACCGTCTGGGCCACGCGGTCGGCGACACGCTGTTGCAGCATGTCGGCACGGTCCTGGCCGAGACGGCGCGGGGGTGGCCGGGTACGCGCATCGCGAGGATCGGCGGGGACGAGTTCGCCATATTATGTCCCGGCACGCAGGGCGACGAGGCTGCGCTCGCCAACGCGGCGATCGGGCTTCAGGGCGATGTCTGGCATGCCGAGGATCGCGGCCGTCCCCTGTCGCTCAGCATCGGGTCGGCGCGCTTCCCCGAAGACGCGCGGGCGGTCGACCTGCTCTACCAGAATGCCGATCTGGCGCTGTACACCGCCAAGCGGCTCGGCCGGGGGCGCTACACCCGCTACGATCCGTTGCAGCGCTCTCTGCGCGACCTTCAGGTCGCCTTTATCGATGATGCCGAACTGGCGATCGAACGCGGCGAATTCCTGCTCTATATGCAGCCGATCGTGTCGCTGGATACCGGGACGGCGGGCGGTCACGAAGCGTTGCTCCGCTGGGATCACCCGCGCCACGGCCTGTTGCCGCCGGATCGCTTCGCCGATGTGCTGGTCGCGGAGCGGATCGGGCTGATGATCCAGGAGCATGTGCTGGAACTGGCCCTGAGCGCGCTGCGCGAACAGGGCGAGCGGCTGGGCGTGCTCAGCGTCAACTTCACCTCGGCGCAACTGGCGGGCCCGCGCGGTGCGCGGGAAGTGCTCGACCGGCTGGCCCATCATGGCGTCGCGCCCGACCGGCTGTGCGTCGAGGTGACCGAGGGCGTGATGCTCGACCGGGCGGCGGACAGTATCCTCGCCAATCTGCGCACCCTGCACGATGCCGGGGTGTGCATCGCGCTCGACGATTTCGGCACCGGCTATGCCTCGCTCGTCCATCTCCGCCAGTTGCCGGTCGACCGGATCAAGATCGACCGGTCCTTCGTCGCGGGCATCGACGAGTCCGATGGCGGGACGCTGGCGATCGTCCATGCGATCGTCGGTCTGGGCCGCGGGCTGGGCAAGGTCGTTGTTGCCGAGGGGATCGAGACCGAGGTGCAGGCGCATCGTCTAAGGCAATTGGGGTGCCAGTTGGGGCAGGGCTATCTCTATGGGCGCCCCGCGCCGCCACCGGCATCGGGGGAGGCCGACCGGGCTCGACGGCGGTCGGTCGTACAGGAGCATGGACGCCGACCGGATATCCCGGCCATCCCCAGGGTGACGGCGGCGTAAGTCGTTCCAAATACGTCGCTTTGACCGACGTCTCGGCAGGTCGCCGGCCTATCTTCGATGGGCAGCATGGTGCTGCATGTCGAGAGTAAAACCCATGACCGCTTATGATTCCAAGATGGCGACGGACATTCGTGGCCCGCGCCCCGTCGAAAGCCACCCGTCGCGTGCCGGGGATGAGGGGATCGCGGCATCGTTTCGCCTCGAACAGCTTGATACCCGCTACGATCCCGATACCCGGACGTTGTGGACCGATATGCGGGCCCGGACGCGGCCCAGTTTCAACCCGGACCTGTTGCGCGATTTCGTCCGTTGGCAGGAGGCGATCGTCACGGCCGCCGATGGCGGGGACATGCCCATCCGCTATGTTGTGCTGGGCTCCGGCTTTCCCGGCGTCTTCTCGCTGGGCGGCGACCTGAACCTGTTCGCACAGGCGATCCGCGACCGCGATCACGCGATGCTGGTCCGTTATGGGCGGACCTGTGTGCAGATCCTCCATCGCAACATGCGCGGGCTGGAGCGGCCGATCATCACCATCGGCCTGGTCGAGGGCGACGCGCTGGGCGGCGGGTTCGAGGCGCTGTTGTCCTTCCATGTCGTCATCGCCGAGCGGGGCACCAGCTTCGGCCTGCCCGAGACGCTGTTCGGTCTCTTCCCCGGCATGGGGGCGCATTGCTTCCTGTCGCGGCGGCTGGGCGCGGCGCGCGCGGAGCGGATGATCATGAGCGGCCGGACCTACAGCGCGGAGGAACTGTACGACATGGGCCTGGTCCACAACCTGGCCGAGCCGGGCGAGGGGCGGCGCATGGTCGCCGACTATATCCGCCAGAATCATCGGCGGCACAGCGCGCATTGCGCCATCTATGAGGCGTCTCGCGCGGTCAATCCGCTGCCGCTGGAGGAATTGGAGGCGGTGGTCGACCTCTGGGCCGATGCCGCGTTGCGACTGACCGAGGGGGATCTGAAACGGATGGAGCGGCTGGTCGCCGCACAGACCCGTCTGCGCGAAAAGGCCGACGCCTGATCAACCGGCCCCGGGGATCGCGATCGCCTCTCCGGGGCCATCTTCCTCCAGCCCCAGTCCGGCGAACAAGGCGGACAGCCGATCCGCCGTCATCGGCTTGGCGAGCAGAAAGCCCTGTACCGCGTCGCACCGCGTCCGCCGTAGCTGTTCGAGTTGTGCGGACGTCTCCACCCCCTCGGCCACCGTCCGCATCCCCAGCTTGGCGGCGAGCTCGACGATGGTCTGCACGATCGCCACCGAGGCGGGGTTGTGCTCCAGATCGATGACGAAGGACCGATCGATCTTCAGCGTCTGGAACGGGAACTGGGTCAGATAGCTGAGCGAGGAATAGCCGGTCCCGAAATCGTCCAGCGTGGTGCAGACATGGATGCGGTTGAGTGCGGTCAGCGCGTCGATCGAGCGTCCGACATCGTCGAGCAGCACCGTCTCCGTGACCTCCAGGGTCAGCCGCTGCGGCGGCAGGCCGCTCGCCGCCAGCGCCGCCTTCACCGCTTCGGCCAGATCGGGCGTGCGCAGTTGCACGGGCGACAGGTTGACCGCGACGGTGACCTCGGATGGCCAGGCGCTGGCCGTCATGCATGCCTGGCGCAGCACCCAGTCGCCGATCGGGACGATCAGCCCGTTCTCCTCGGCGATGGGGATGAACTCGCCGGGCGATACCGGCCCGAATTGCGGGCTGTGCCATCGCAGCAGCGTCTCGCACGAGGTGATGCTGGCCTGGGTCAGGCGGAAGATCGGCTGGAAGAGCAGATGGAACTCCCCCCGTTCCAGTGCGCCGTCCATCGCGGCGGCCAGTTGGCGGCGGCGCTCGATCTTCTCGTCCATCACGGGTTCGTAGAGGAAGAAGCGGCCCCGCCCATTCTCCTTCGCGCGGTAGAGCGCCAGATCGGCATTCTTCAGCAGCGTGTCGGCGTCTCCGCCATCTTCGGGCGCGATGGCGACGCCGATCGACGCGGAGGTGCGCAGGACATGGCCGCTGAACGCCACCGGTTCGCGGACCAGGTCGAGGATGGTCGCGCCGATGCCGCCCGCCGCCTCGGCATGGGAGATATGGCACAGAACCGCGAACTCGTCCCCGCCCAGTCGGGCGACGAGCCCGGCCTCGCCGAAATGCGCGTTGAGCCGCCGGGCGATCTGGACCAGCAGGGCATTGCCCGCCAGATGGCCGAAGGAATCGTTCACCTCCTTGAACCGGTCGAGATCCAGCCAGAGCAGCGCCAGCTTTTCCCCGTTGGTGGACAGGGTACGCAGCCTTTCCTCGAAATGCTCGCGAAAGGCGGTGCGGTTGGCCACGCCGGTCAGGTCGTCGCGACGCGCCATCCGCGCGTGATGCTCCGCCAGCGCGGCCTTTTCCTGCGACGCGACGGTCGCGCGCAGGATCGCGGCATAGGTCTGTTGCGTGATGTCCATCATCGCGACGACGAACAACAGGATCACCGCCGCCATCAGCGCCTTGAGCGGCTCCAGCGGCATGAGCAGCCCGAGGGCGAGCGGCAGCGAGGCGCAGCACAACTGCGACAGGGCGATCAGCGGCCGCCCGGCATTGCGCCCCGCAATCCCCGCCGCATAACCGATCGCGGTGGTGACCGACAGGAGATGCAGCGTGCCGTCCTCGGTCCGGGTCAGCGTCAGCAGCCCGAAGAGGCCCAGCAGCGCGGCATAGCTGAGCGCGCCGAGCCGATAGCCGCGCTCCTGCTGGCGGACGGTCGCGGTGCGGCGGGTCCATAAAGTGTCGACGATGCGGACCAGCCCCACCAGCGCGATGCCGAGTGCGCAGGCCATCAGCCAGTCGTCCCCGCTGGCGATGGCGACAACGGCGGCGATCGCACTGCTGGTCAGCGCGCCGATGATCAGCGAGCGCGGCGAGGCATAGAGCGACTCGACCAGCACGGCGCGGACCCGTGACGAGACCTGATCATCGGCCTGCCGCAATCGCCTCACCCGGTTGATTAATCGTCGCATTTCAATCTCCTGGGCGCTGCCTATCGCATTCGCCCGCCGGACCCAAATGGCGTATCGGGGCAGGAGTGGGCAGGGCAGGGGACAGGGCCGAAGCCGTCGGGCCCAGGCGACATGGCTGTGCCCCGTCGAGCCTGGGCACGACGGAACGGCGCCCCGGATGGCGGGGCCATGGCATGGCGGCAGTCATGGGGCACTGAACGACGCAATCGCCGGGAAAGGCTCATGCCGTCGTTACAGTTGCGTAAAAAGATGCCGGGCGTTCGGAGGACACCGGCCCGTAACGAACGGTCAGTCGCGATCGATACCTCCCGGCGGGGTGGCGGTGGATCGCATCCGCCAGCGGCTGCTGACCTCCACCTCGTCGAACACGTGCCGCCCGAGCATCACCAGGGCGCTGCCGATGCTGGCGCCCAGAAAGCCGATCGCCGCCAGCGCCAACGCCGTCGCGCCCGGTGACACAGGCGAGGGGTGCTCGGCATAGAGATGCGTGATCGCCGCATAGGCGATTCCCCACAAGACCAGTCCGCCGCCCCGCAGCGCCCCATCCGCGCGCCGCGTTCGATGCCAAGCCGCCATGCCACAATCCTCGTTGCGGCCCTCCAGCTATCGAGCCCGGCATAGCATTTCGAGACGGATTTCCGGCTTTCGCATAGCATCGGCATAGTGGGGGCCGTGTCCGTCACCAGAGCGGTACCGTTTCCGGGCGCAGGGTAGCGTCGGGCCCGATGACGATTTACCGCCCTGAGCTTGATGTAGACGCAGGACGACCGGCGGCGGGGCGGCTATCGTTACGCTTGCGGTCGTGTGATTCGTCCTTTCGCGACCGCGCGAGTGACACGAAAGGAAACCGGCATAGCGTACCCGATCCACCGTTTCCGCGCCTTCGCCGCCCTGACCGCGCGGGAGGAACAGGCCCTTCTCGCGCTCGGTGATGACGAGGTCGTCCGGCGGCGCGGCGAGACGTTCCAGCGCGAAGGCGACAGCGTTCGCGGCATCCACATGCTGAACAAGGGCTGGGTTAGTTCCTCGATCCTGCTGCGCAGCGGCAACCGGCTGGTGCAGAAGGTGCATCTGCCCGGGGACATGTTGGCGACGCCCAGCATGGTCCTGCCCCAGGCGGCGGATACCCTGACCGCGATCACGGAGGCGGTGACGGCGTTCGTGCCCTATGAGCGGCTGGGCCGGCTCTGTCATGACCTGCCGCGTCTGGCGGCGGTGTTCACCATGGCGGTGCAGATGGAGCGGCTGGCGCTGATGGATGCGCTGGCCGTCACCGGCAAGGCGTCGGCGCGCGAGCAACTGGCGCGGCTGCTGCTCGATCTCCACGCCCGGCTGACCCCGATCGGCGCTGTGCAGGAGGATGGCTTCGTTATGCCGCTGACGCAGGAGATCATCGGCGACCTGTTGGGGCTGACCGCCGTGCATGTGAACCGGACGATCCGCGCGCTGGAAGTGGAGGGGCTGGTCGCGCGGTCGGGGCACCGGGTCCGGCTCCTCGACCTGGGCGCGCTGCGTCGCCTGTCGCCGCTGTCGCCCCGGCAACCCCAGTTCGAGCCCGCCTGGCTTCCCCCCGCGCTATGAGCGGATTCGGGGGCTTTCCCGACGATTGATTCGGTCCGGCAAAGAGGATGCAATAGAGTGATCCGAGCCGAGCCCCTCCCCTTCAGGGGAGGGGTGTCGTGCTATCGAGAGGGTGACACCCCTCCGTCAGGCCTGACGGCCTGTCACCTCCCCTGCCAGGGGAGGAATGGCATGAATGTCGACCTTTACTGGCAAGCTATGCTGTCAGCTCGAACGTGCCATGCGCGCCCTCGGCCTGGGCCGATGGTGCGATCCAGGCGTCGAACAGGCCCGGCTCGACCGTGGGGCGAAGGTCCCTGCCCAGAAATTCCAGTTGCGCGCGGGTCAGGGTGAAACTGACCTTCTCGCTCTGACCGGGGGCGAGCGCAACCTTGCGGAACGCTTTCAGTTCACGGACCGGGCGGGTGATGCTGGCGACGCGGTCGCGGATATAGAGCTGGACCAGCTCCTCGCAGGCACGCTTGCCGGTGTTGGTCACGGTCGCCGATATGGTGATCCGCTCGTCCCATGCCAGGGTCGCGGGCACCTCCGCCGCCCCATAGCGGACCGCGCCATAGGTCAGGCCGTGCCCGAAGGGATAGAGCGCGGCATTGGGCGCGGTCCGCCACTGCGTCTTGTAGGGGACGCGCGGGCCCTCGGGCGCGGGGCGGCCCGTCGCCTTGTGCGCGTAATAATAGGGCTCCTGCCCGCTTTCGTGCGGAAAGCTCAGCGGCAGGCGGCCCGAGGGGCCGACCGCGCCGAACAGGATGTCGGCGATGGCATGGCCGGTCTCGGACCCCAGGAACCAGGTGATGAGGATCGCGGGCGCGTCGCGCACCGCCCCCTCCAGCGCGAGGCCCCGTCCGTTCTTCAGCAGGACAACCACCGGCTTGCCGGTCTTCGCCACCGCCTCGGCCAGTTCCATTTGTGGCGCGGGGACGGTGATGGAGGTGCGCGACTGCGCCTCGCCCGACATGCTCTCGCTCTCGCCGATCGCCAGCACGACCACGTCCGCAGCCAGCGCCGCCGCGATCGCCGCCTCGATCCCGCCGGGCAGCGGCTGCTCGACGCCCGAGCCCGGCGTGACGGTGACGTTCCGCGCGCCCGCGTCGCGCAGGCCAGTGGCCAGGTCGATCGCCTGGTTGTTGTCGCCATAGACCACCCAGGGCCCGTTCAGGTCGTGCTGCCCGCTGGCGAAGGGGCCGATCAGCGCGATCCGGCGGCTCTTGTCGAGCGGCAGCAGGTCGCCGTCATTCTTGAGCAGCACCATCGCCTTCTGCGCCGCCTCGCGCGACAGGGCGATCGCGGCCTTGGTCCGCGAGCGCGCCTTTTCGCGCTTGCGATCGATCCGGCGGAAGGGATCGTCGAACAGGCCGAGCATCTGCTTGACCGCCAGCACCCGCCGTACCGAGCGATCGAGCACCTCCTGCGGCACGGCCCCCTCGCGCACCAGGGCGGGGAGGTGCTCGGCATAGAGGTTGGACTGCATGCTCATGTCGACGCCCGCCAGAAAGGCGAGGCGCGCCGCATCCTTGCCGTCCTTGGCGAAGCCCGCCGCGATCATCTCTTCATCGCCGGTATAGTCGGACACGACGATGCCGGGGAACTTCCACTCGTCGCGCAGCAACTGCTTCATCAGCCAGGGATTGGCTGTCGAGGGGATGCCGTCGATCTCGTTGAACGAGGCCATGCCGCTCATCGCGCCCGCCTCGAACCCGGCCTTGTAGGGCGGCAGATAGACTTCGCGCAGAGTCCGTTCGGACAGGTCGACGATATTATAGTCCAACCCGCTCTCGCCCGCGCCGTAAGCGGCGATATGCTTGATGCAGGCCATGACCGCATCGTCGGCGGACAGATCCTCGCCCTGGAAACCCTTCACCCGCGCGGCGGCGAACAGATTGCCGAGCAGCACGTCTTCCCCCGCGCCCTCCACGGTACGGCCCCAGCGCTGGTCGCGCGCGATGTCAACCATCGGACAGAAGGTCCAGTCGATGCCCGCCGCCGCCGCCTCGAACGCCGCCATTCGCGCGGTCCGCATGGCGAGATTGGGCTCGAAGCTGGCGGCTTCCGCCACCGGCACCGGGAAGATGGTGCGATGGCCGTGGATCACATCGGCGGCGAAGATCAGCGGGATCTTCAGGCGCGAATCGCGCATCACCGCGCCCTGCATCCGCCGCGCCATCTCCGCGCCATTGCCGTTGAAAACGCCGGTCAGCTTGCCCGCGACCGCATCGGCAATCTGCCCCTCGAAGCTGGGGCCGTTGGAGGGCGGATTGAGCGCGGTGGCGATCCCGCCGCCCCAGGCCGCGGCATTGAGCTGCAACTGACCGGCCTTCTCCTCCAGCGTCATCTTCGCCAGAATCGCCTCGATCGCCGGGGACAGGGTGGTGCCGTCGCCCCGCGCCAGCAGCGCACGGGCCGGGCTGGCCGCCCATGCCGCCACCGCGCCTGCGCCCAGCAGCGCCGCACGGCGCGAAATTCGAATGTCGGACATGGACAATCTCTCTCCTAACATGCCACGATCGGGCGAACGTCCTGCGCTTCACCGGTCGCATGGACTTTTGCAGTGACAGCCTTTTGTAACCGGTTACACAGGCTGGGCCCCTCGCACAAGCCGCGTTGGGCCCAGCCGGATCGACCCGGTCATGTCCGGGAAAGGGGTGGGGTGTGAGGCAGGGATCGGCCACGATCCGCGATGTGGCACGCGAAGCGGCGGTCTCCGTCGCGTCGGTCTCGCGCGTGATGAACGGGCATGTCAGCGTCCATCCGGAGACGCGGGCGCGGATCATGGCGGTGGCGCAGTCGCTCGGCTATGTCCCCCATGCCGGCGCGCGAAGCCTGTCCTTGTCGCGCAGCCATGCGATCGGTGTCGTCCTGCCCGACCTGCACGGCGAATTCTTCTCGGAGATCGTGCGCGGCATGGACCGGGAAGTGACGGCGCGGGGCTATCACCTGCTCCTGTCCAACATGCACGCCGATGCCGTGCTGGCGGCACAGGCGGTGCGGTCGATGCGGGGACGGGTCGACGGAATGATCGTCATGGCCCCGCAATTGGACACCCAAGCGCTGGACGAGGCGTTGCCGCCCGACATGCCCGCCATGCTGGTCAATTCGTCGCCCGGCGCGGCCCGTGCCGCACTGCGCATCGACAATGCCGCCGGGATCGCGGCGAGCGTCGCGCATCTGGTGGCGCAGGGGCGGCGCGCGCTGGTCCATGTCTCGGGACCGCCCGCCAATATCGATGCGGAGGAGCGGCGCAGGGGCTTTCTCGACGCGATGGCGCGCCTGGTCCCCGAGGCCGAGCCGATCGTGATCGAGGGCGATTTCCACGAGGAATCGGGCGGCGCGGCGGTCGCGGAACTGCGTGCGCGGGACATCGCCTGTGACGGCATCGTTGCGGCGAACGACATGATGGCGCTGGGCGTGATGGCGGCATTGCGCGAGGCGGGGGTGGACGTGCCCGGCGCGGTCGCGGTGACGGGCTTCGACGATATTCCTCTGGCCCGCTATCTCAGGCTGACCACCGTCCGCGCGCCGATGGCCGAGATGGGCGCGCGGGCGGTGGCGCGGCTGATCGACGCGCTGGAGGGCGGCGAACTGCGCCCCGAGGCGGAAACCATCGCGACCGAGCTGGTGATCCGCAGCACGACGCCGGGCAGCGTTGTCGGAAGCGGTGGAAGCGTGTGATGAGAAGGGCCTTCCCTCGCTTCGTCGAACGATGGCGATCCAGGGCCAATCAACATTCATGCTACTCCATCTTCCCTCTCCCCTGGATAGGGGAGAGGGTTAGCGGAGCTTGCCAGTGTGCTGGCTAGCGCAGCTTGGGTGAGGGGTTGAGCGAGCCGCAGGCTCGCGCGCGCTTTGCGCGCTCCACCCCTCACCCAGCTCCGACTAAGCCTTTGCTGCGCAAAGACCAAGTCTGCGCAACCCTCTCCCCTCTACGAGGGGCGAGGGAGAAGAAGAGCATATCTGAATGCCGATCGGCTCTGGCACAACGGTCGGGCATGAAATTCCCCGTCGATCCCGCGATCGGTTCAGCTTGGCGTAGGATTGCGTGTTATAAGCGCGCGCTCCTGCGACGACATTCCGATGAATAGGGGCTATCATACCGACATGACCGCATCGCATTTCCCCGTTTTAGGCCCCTCCATCGCCCGGCTTCTCGGCTCGCTGGCGGCGGGGTCGCTGGTGGCCACGCCCCTGATGGCGCAGGTCGCGCCGCCGCCGGTGATGCTGCCGGGCCCGCCCGCCCAGGCGCAGATGCCGGGCGGCCCCATCGTCCAGCCCCTGCCGCAGACCGCCGTGCCCAGCGTCGCCGTGCCGACCCTGTCCGACGCACAGCTTCGCCAACTCGCCACCCTGGTGGCACAGAGTGAGGTGTCCCAGGGGCTGCGACAGGGGCCGCCGCGCGACCTGTCCGGCCTGTCGCCAGCCGTGCTGACCCGCGTCGCGCTCGATTATGCCCATGCGGTTCATGCCGGTCGGCTGGATACCGCCGATTTCACCAAGGATTGGGGCATCCGTCCCCAGGCCTATGACCCGCTGCCGGGCTTTGCCGATGCGGTGCGTCGCGACCGGCTGGCGGCGTGGATCGCCTCGCTGCCGCCGCCCTATGCGGGCTATGACGCGCTGGTGAAGGGGCTGGCCCGCTATCGCGCGATGGCGGCGGCGGGCGGCTGGACCGCGTTGCCGGCGACCACGATCAATTTCGGGGCGAGCGGGCCGCAGGTGCTGGCGCTGCGCAAGCGGCTGGCGATGGAGGATTCCGGGGTCAGCACCAGCGGCGAGACATTCGACGAGGATCTGCTGGCGGCGGTGCGCCGAGCGCAGCGGCGCTATGGGCTGAACCCGGTCGGCACCGTGGGGTCGCAGACCATCGCCGTGCTCAACGTGCCGGTGTCGCAGCGCATCCGCCAGATCATGGCGAACATGGAGCGCTGGCGCTGGCTGCCGCAGCAGTTGGAAGCCAAGCGCGTCCAGGTGAACATCGCCGCCGCCGTGCTGACCGTGTTCGATGGCGACAATCCGGTCATGTCGATGAAGGCGGTGACGGGCCGCCCGGGCAACGAGACGCCGATGCTGGTCTCGACGATCCGCAGCATCGTGCTGAACCCGCCCTGGAACGTGCCCAGCTCGATCGCGAACAAGGAATTGTGGCCCAAGGAGCGTGCCAATCCCGGCTATCTGAAGCGCGCGGGCTTTCGCGTGATCGACAATGGCGACGGCAGCAAGCGGTTGCAGCAATCGTCGGAGAAAAGCGCGCTGGGGCGGTTCAAGTTCGATTTCCCCAACGATTTCGCGGTCTATCTGCACGACACGCCCGCGCAATCGGGCTTTTCGAAGTTCGACCGGCTGGCCAGCCATGGCTGCGTCCGGCTGGAAAAGCCCGCCGACCTCGCCGCGCTGATGCTGAAGACCACGCCCGAATGGCAACCGGCGCAGGTCGACGCGGTGCTGGCGTCGGGCAAGACGGTGCGCGCGACCATGGCGGAGCCGGTGGCGGTCTATCTGCTCTACTGGACCGCCTTCGCCAATGCCGATGGCCAGGTGGGCTTCCGCGAGGACCCCTATGGCTGGGACGCGCAACTGGCGACCAAGATCGAGGCGCGCTCCGCCGAGCGTGCGCAGGCCAACACGAACTAAAAGGGCTCAGGCAGGACTATGAGGACGATCACGAACAAGCGCACCATGGCGTTGCTGGCGGCGGGGTTGTTGCTGCCCGCGCTGGCCGGTTGCTCGCGTTCCGAGCCCGAGGAACAGCCGGTCACCACGGTGGAGAATGACGCCGGGGTCGAAGAGGCGATGCCCGAGGAGAACATGGCCGCGACGGAGAATGAGGCGGAACCCGCCGCCGCCCCCGCCAACATGGCCGAGGCCGCACCGCCCCCACCGCCCGAGCGAACCGCCGATCAGCAGATGATGGACGACGCATCGGCCACCGGCATGACCTCCCGCGTCGAGCGCACGCCGGGCGACGCTCCTGCGGAAGACGCGCCCAAGGACGGACAGTAATCCCGCCAATTCCTCCCCAAGCCATGCTTGGGGAGGGGGACCATGCGCAGCATGGTGGAGGGGTGTCCCCTTATCGAGAGCGCGACACCCCTCCGTCAGGCCTGACGGCCTGCCACCTCCCCTTGCAGGATTCCTCTGCGAAACGTCTGGCAATGAGGATGGTTGAGTGATTCACTGTGCGGGCAGGAGGGCATGGTGATGGTCGAGCAGCGATCGCTGGTGGAAGCGTTGATGGATCCGCGCTTGGGATCGAATGCGAAGCTGTCGGGGATCGAGCGGCTGATCGACTGGAGCCGGCTGGAGCCGCTGGTGTCGCCGCTGCGGCAGGGTCGGACGGGTCGACCGCCCTATGCGCCGCTGGCGATGGTCAAGGCGCTGTATCTGCAGGCGTTGTATGATCCGTCGGACCCCGGGCTGGAGGAGGCGCTGCTCGACCGGCTGTCGTTCCGGCGGTTCTGCGGCTTTGCGCTGGATGGCGGCACGCCGGACGAGACGACGCTGTGCCGGTTTCGCGCGGCGGCGGCGGCGGGGGACGATCCTCGATGCCTCGGTGGTCAAGGCGACCCGCAAGCCCCCGCGCGGGGACGGGATCGCGCCGGGTGATCCGCACCCCCAGGAGCCGGGTGCCGACTGGACGCGCAAGGACGGCAAGCCGGTGTTCGGCTACCGCTTCCATATCGGCATGGACGAGGGCTCGGGCCTGATCCGCAAGCTGGCCTTCACCTCGGCCAGGGTCCAGGATGTCGAACGGGCCGACGCGCTGGTCTGCGGCGACGAAGGCGCGGTCTATGCCGACCGGGCCTATGAGGGCCAGGCGCGTCGCAAGGCCCTGAAGGCGGCCGGGATCAAGGATCGCATCATGCATCGCCGGCACCGCTACATGCCAAAGCTGCCGCGCTGGCAGGCCCGGCGCAACCACCTCATCGCCAGACGGCGCGCCCCTGTCGAGGCGGTCTTCAGCGCCATGAAGCGCCTCTACGGCAAGGCGCGCACCAGATGCCTGTCGATCGAGCGGAACGCCGCAGACTTCCTCGCCTTTGCCACCATCTACAATCTCAGACGCGCCGCCATCCTTGCCGCTGGCTGAGCCGGAGCGATCCTGCCCCTCCAAACCGGCCAGCCAAAGCTGACCAAGGCCCGTACCGGATCCCTGCAGCGAAAGCCTCGCCCAGATCCTCGGTCACAAATGAGCCGTTTCGCAGAGGAATCCTTTGCAGGGGAGGAATTTATGGGGCGACCTGGCGGACGAGGGCCGCACGCTGCGCCTCGGTCGGCTGCCATTGACTCGCCATCGAGCCGCCCGGCCCGAACAGCGCATCGACCACCGATGCCGCATCGCCTTTGGCCCATAGTCCGGCCAGTTCCGCCCGGCGAGGATCGGGCGACGCATCATGACCCGTGCGGATGAAGCGCAGCCACGCGGCCAGCGCGGTCAGCGTTGCGGGCGCGTCGCCGCCATGCGCCGCCAGCGATGACAGCCAGCGTGGCCCCACCTTCTGCGACCCGTCGCTGGCGATCTGCGACAGGCGGTGTTCCAGCGTGGTATTGGCGAAACGGGCTAGCAGAGCATCGGCATAGGGGCCGAGTGCCTGGCCTTTGGCGGAGGTGAAGCTGGTGGCTGCCTCGTCGCGCATCAATGCTTTCACGACCGGGCGGATGGTGGGATCGGCGACCGCCTGGTGGACGAATTCATGCCCGCGCTCCAGCCCCAGATAGGCCAGCGCCGAATGCGCGCCGTTGAGCATACGCAGCTTCGCGGTCTCATAGGGCGCGACATCGGCGACGAACTGCGCGCCGCCCACGTCCCAGCGGGGACGGTCCCCGGCGAAATCGTCCTCGATCACCCATTGGCGATAGGGTTCGGTGATGACCGCCGCTTCGTCGCGCATCCCCAGTGCCGCCTCGACCTTCGCACGGTCGGCATCGGTGACGGCGGGGACGATCCTGTCGACCATGGTATTGGGGCAGCGCCAGTCCCGCTCGAACCAGTCGCGCGCGGCACCCTGACCCCGATGGTCGAGGAACGCACTCACACCGGCGCGCAGCACCCGGCCATTGTCGGGCAGATTGTCGCAGTTCACCAGTGTCAGCGGTCCCAATCCCGCCGCCCGACGCGCAACCACGGCCCGCGCTAGGTAATGGTAGATGCTGTTCCCGTCCGCGACGATCCCCGCCAGATCGGTCGCGCCGTCTGGACGCCGCCAATAGCCCTTCTCGGTCACGGTCAGCGTCACGACGCGCGTATCCGCCGAGACCAGCAATGCCGCCAGCCGCTCGGGCGCCTTGGCCGCGACCGTCACCTCGCGGATCGCGCCGATCAGGCGAACGGCCTCGCCCGCGCCCGACCGTTCGGTGACGGTATAGAGCCCGTCCTGCGGGGCCAGGGCATCGCAGACCGCCGACGAACGGAGCGATGCCGCCGCAATGGCCCAGTCACGGTCGCCCGCCGCCATCGCGTCGTCGGTATAGACCGCCTGATGCGCCCGGTGGAACGCGCCCAGCCCGATATGCACGATCCCGATCCGCTGGCTCGCCCGGTCGTAACCGGGCCGCGCGACGGTGGCGGGCAGGGCGGCGGTGGTCGCCTCGCTCAGCCGGGTCACAAGCGGTACGCCGAACGGACCAGCCCGTTGGTCAGCGCATGGGCCAGGTCGACCGCCTCGTCCTCCTCCAGCCGATGCTCGGCAACCAGCCGCGCCAGAAAGCCGCAATCGACCCGCCGCGCGACGTCGTGCCGCGCCGGGATCGACAGGAAGGCGCGGGTGTCGTCGTTGAACCCGACCGTGTTGTAGAAGCCCGCCGTCTCGGTCGTCATCTCGCGGAAGCGGCGCATCCCTTCCGGGCTGTCATGGAACCACCAGGCGGGACCGAGCTTCAGGCAGGGATAATGTCCGGCCAGCGGCGCCAGTTCGCGCGCATAGACGCTTTCGTCCAGCGTGAAGAGGATGATGGTCAGGTCGCGCTCATTGCCGACCACGTCGAGCATGGGCTTGAGCGCATGGACATAATCGGTGCGCATCGGCATGTCCGCGCCCTTGTCGCGACCATGGCTGGCGAACAGCCCCGCATTGTGGTTGCGATAGGATCCGGGGTGTATCTGCATCGTCATGCCGTCCGCGACGCTCATCTTCGCCATCTCGGTCAGCATCTGCGCGCGGAAGAGTTCGGCGTCCGCAGGCGTCCAGCCGCCGCCGACGATGCGCGCGAACAGCGCCTCGCATTCCACCGTCGACAGGTTCGCGGTCGCCGCTGTCGGATGGCCATGATCGGTCGCGGTCGCGCCCAAAGCGCGGAAGGCGGCGCGGCGCTTGGCATGGGCGGCGAGATAGCCCGACCAGCTATGGACATCCTCGCCGGTCAACTCGGCGAAACGCTGCATCGCGCCGGCGAACTGCTCATGCTCGACATCGATCACGCTGTCGGGGCGATAGGTGGTGATGACGCGGCCCTGCCAGCCCGACTCCCTGATCGCCTGGTGATGGATCAGCGGATCGTCGGCGCCCTCGGTCGTGGCGAGGCATTCGATACGGAACCGCTCGAACAGCGCGCGCGGGCGGAAGGCGGGCGTGGCCAGCGCCTCGCCGATCGCGTCGAAATAGCGGTCGGCGGTCGCCGCCTCCAGCGCCACGTCGAAGCCGAACACCTCCGCAAAGACATGGTCTAGCCACATGCGGGACGGCGTGCCCCGGAACAGGTGATAGTTCGCCGCGAACAGCTTCCACGCGACGCGCGGATCAGTGGAGGGGCGGCCGCCGCGATGGGGAATGCCCAGATCGTCCAGCGCGATGCCCTGGCTGTAGAGCATGCGGAAGACATAGTGATCGGGCGCGAGCAGCAGGTCGCTGGCATCGCGCCACGGCTCGTCGGTCGCGAACCAGCGCGGATCGGTATGGCCGTGCGGGCTGATGATCGGCAGGACGGCGACTTCGGCGTACAGCGTGCGGGCGATCCCGCGTATCGTCGGGTCGGCGGGGAACAGCCGGTCGGGGTGCAGCGCCAGCGGACGGGTCATGCGGTCAACTCCGGTTCGGCCTTCGCCCGTGTGTCGCCAAGACCCAACATATGCACGATTCCTCGCTCCAGCCCGCGCAGTTCGGCCATACCCCGCATCCGGCCCAGCAACGAATAGCCCGGATTGGAGGTGCGATGAAGGTCGTCCATCATCCGATGGCCATGGTCGGGCCGCATCACGATCGAACGACCCTGAACATGCGAAATTTCGACGATCGCCCGCATGACCTCGGTCATCCGGGCATGGCCGCCCAGATGCTCGGCCTCATGGAAGTTGCGCTCGCCCTCTTCCCAGCCGACCGAGCGGAGGTGGAGAAAGTCGATTCGATCGGCAAAGCGGCGGACCATCGCGGGCAGGTCGTTATCGGGCCGCGCCCCGAACGAGCCCGTACAGAAGCACAACCCATTCGCCAGTGACGGCACGGCGGCATAGAGATGGTCCAGATCCTCGGCGGTGCTGACGACGCGGGGCAGGCCGAAAATGGGGAAGGGGGGATCGTCGGGATGGACGACCAGCTTTATGCCGACTTCCTCGGCGATCGGGCAGACCGCGCGCAGGAAGGCGATATGGTTGGCGCGCAGCGCCTCGGCATCGATCCCGGCATAGGTGTCGATCGCGCGCTGGAAGGCGGGCGAGTCGAAGCTCTCCTCGCTGCCTGGCAGGCCGGCGATGATCGTGCGTTCCAGCTTATGGCGCTCTTCCGGGCTCATCGTGGCGAAGCGCCGGGCGGCGGCGGCGCGGACGCGGTCCGAATAATCCGCCTCTGCCCCCGGACGGCGCAGCATATGGATGTCATAGGCCGCCACCGCCGCCCATTCGAACCGCAAGGCGGTCGCGCCGTCGGGCAGTCGCCAGTCCAGATCGGTCCGGGTCCAGTCGAGCAGCGGCATGAAATTATAGGTGACGGTGCGGATGCCCTCGGCCGCGAGATTGCGCAGGCTGTCGCCATAGGCCCGGACCAGTTCGTCGGTCAGTTCGCCCCGCTTGATCGCGTCATGGACGGGCAGGCTCTCGACGGTCGACCAGCCGAGTCCCGCCGCCTCGATCATCGCGCGCCGCTCCGCGATCGCCTCGCGCGGCCAGACCATGCCGTTGGGAATTTCGTGCAGCGCGGTCACGACTTCCGTGGCACCCGCCTGGCGGATATGGGACAAGGGGATGGGATCGGCGGGGCCGAACCACCGCATAGACTGGATCATCAACACGCCGTCATCCCCGTCCCGAACCCTGGTTTTTCCGCGTTCGCGGTAGCATCGCCCGGTCTGGTTGACCAGTTACAAATTTTGGCCTTGCCACTATAGGGCGGCTATGGCGCCATGGGCCTGTAGGAGAGAATATCGATGCGGATCGTGATCGTCGGCGAAGGAATGGTCGAGTTGTCGCGCGCGGAGGGCGATCTGTGGCGGCTCAGCCATGGCGGCGACACGCTGAACACCGCGATCCATCTGGCGCGGATGGGGCGGCACGTGCGCTATGTCACGGCGCTGGGCGAGGATGCGTTCAGCGCCGGATTGCTGCGCGACTGGGCGGTCGAGGGGATCGACACCTCGCTGATCCAGCGTGATCCGAGCCGGATGCCGGGGCTGTACGCCATCGCGACCGATGCGAATGGCGAGCGCAGCTTCGCCTATTGGCGTGGTGAGAGCGCAGCGCGGCGGACCCTGTCCCTGCCCGGTGCGGACGCGGTGATGGCGGCGGCGGAACAGGCCGATCTGCTGCTTTTCTCGCTGATCACGATGGCCATTCTCGATGACGAGGGACGCGATCGGTTGATCGCGCTGGCCGGTCGCGTGCGGGCGCGAGGTGGTCGGGTCGCGTTCGACGGCAATTACCGTCCACGCCTGTTCCGCGACCAGCAGGAGGCGCAGCATCTCTGCCGCCGCGCCATCGCGGTCTGCGATATCGGCCTGCCCACGCTGGAGGACGAGGCGATGCTGAACGGCGCGACCTCGGCGGCGGAGGTGCAGGCGCATTGGCAGGGGCTCGGTGCGCGGGAAGTCGTGGTGAAGCTTGGTGCCGAGGGCTGTCTGCTCGGCGGCGTCGGTGTCGTTCCCCCGCACGAGCGCCTGTCGCCACGCGATACCAGCGGGGCGGGCGACGCCTTCAACGCGGGATATCTGGGTGCGCGGCTCGACGGGGCGTCGCCGGAGGAGGCAGCGGTTCGGGGGCATATGCTGGCGGGCTGGACGGTAATGCGGTCCGGCGCGATCCCGGTGCGCGACGAGGCACTGGCCGCTTTGCAGGCGTGAATTTGGACTAACCAAAACTCTATCTCCGGTCGTATCCTTTGGCTTTGGTTGGCCATTGGTGATATCACAGGCGAATTTTCCATATCGCTGATGAAAGCGCTTGCATGGTATCGAACGGAATGACAGCTTAACTCCGACAAGACCGGCAGTGCTGCGGGTGTGACGGGAGGGCGGGATGAAGGTCAATCGGCGCGATCTGTTGGGGGCGGTCGGAATGGCGGGCGCGTCGACGGCGCTGTCCTCTCCGGCGGGAGCCGTCGGCATGGCGACGGCGCAGGACCGTCCCTTCACGCCGGACTGGGCATCGCTGTCCGCCGGTTACCGCGCGCCCGACTGGTATCGCGATGCCAAATTCGGGATGTGGGCGCATTGGGGACCGCAATGCGTGCCGGAGGAGGGCGACTGGTATGCCCGCGACATGTATATCCAGGGCTCGCGTGCTTATAACGCCCACGTCAGGAAGTACGGCCATCCCAGCAAGGTCGGTTTTCTCGACGTGGCGGGCCAGTGGAAGGCGGAGCGCTGGAACCCCGAACACCTGCTCGATCTCTATACCCGCGCCGGCGCCAGATATTTCGTCGCGCTCGCCAATCACCACGACAATATCGACACCTTCGCCTCCTCCCATCCGTGGAACACCACCCGGATCGGCCCCAGGCGCGATATCGTCGGCACCTGGGCGAAACTCGCGCGGGCGCGGGGGCTGCGCTTCGGCGTGTCGAACCACGGCGCGCATAGCTGGCACTGGTACCAGCCCGCTTATGGTTACGATCCCGAAGGACCGATGCAGGGCAGGCGCTATGACGCGGCGTGGCGGCGGACGGCGGACGGGCGGGGCGCCTGGTGGGAGGGGCTGGACCCGCAGCTTCTCTATAACGGTCCGATCATGCCCATGCCCGACGGCATTACCAACCGGACCGAGGCACAGGCCTTTCACGAGCGCAACGACAGCATGTGGACCGAGGGGCGTCCGCCCAACCGCCCCGACTATGTCGAAAGCTGGGCGCGGCGCTGTCGCGAGCTGATCGACAATTACCAGCCCGACCTGCTCTATTTCGACGATATCGACCTGCCGCTGGAGCAGACCGGGCTCGACATGGCAGCCTATTATTATAACGCCAATCGTCGCTGGCATGGCGGGCGGCTGGAGGGCGTGTTGACCGCCAAGACCACGCCCGCGCACCGCCGCATGGCGCTGGTCGACGATGTGGAGCGCGGCGGCAAGACCTATATCGAGACCTATCCGTGGCAGACCGATACCTGCATCGGCAACTGGCATTATGACCGGGCGCTCTATGAGCGTGACGGTTACAAGAGCGCGGCCACGGTGATCCATACGCTGTGCGATGTCGTGTCGAAGAACGGCAATCTGCTGCTCAACGTGCCGATGCGCGGCGACGGTACGATCGACGAAAAGGAAGAAGCGATCGTCGAGGGCATCGCCGCCTGGATGGGCGGCTATGGCGGGGCGATCCATGGCTCGCGGCCCTGGCGCGTCTTCGGCGAAGGGCCGGGCATGGGCGGCGGCGGCATGTTCAGCGAGTCGCAAAAGTCCAAATATGGTGCCAGGGACATCCGCTATGTCCGCAAGGGCGATCAACTCCATGCGCTGCTGCTCGGCTGGCCCGAGGACGGCGTGGCGCGGCTGACGCTGTTCGCGACGGGCAACACGATCGGACGCGGCGAGGTGTCGCGGGTGACACTGTTCGGTGATGCGACCCCGCTGTCCTTCCGCCGTACCGGCGACGCGCTGGAGGTGACGCTCCCCGCCGGTGCGCGCGAGACGATCGGGGTGCCGCTGGTCCTGTCCGGACGTGGGCTGGTCGAGGGGAGTTTGCCCGACCCGGCGTGATCGCCACAATCCTCCCCAAGCTCGCTTGGGGAGGGGGACTGCTGGGCATAGCTCGGTGGTGGAGGGGCTTGCCGGACCGACGAAGTAGTCAATTCGTGAGCCGATCGACATTCGGGCGGAAGGACCATCTTTCCTCCCCTGTAAGGATTCCTCTGCGAAACGGCTCATTTGTGATGACGTGACCCCGGTCTTTCATCCAGCGGCAACCAGAGACCGACCGTGGTTTTCGCGCATAAGCGCAGGTGAAGCAACGGGCGGGGTTAACCCCGCCCGTTGCTGTTCGAGCCCGGCAGCGAAGGCTGCCGGAGTGGCGTAGCCGAGCGAGGAGTGCGGACGCTCGTTGTTGTAGTCGTCGACCCAGCGGGCCAGAATCGAGCGGGCCTGACCGATGGTGAAGAACAGCGTCTCGTTGAGCAGCTCGTCGCGCATGCGACCGTTAAAGCTCTCGACGAACCCGTTCTGCGTGGGCTTGCCCGGCGCGATGTAATGCCACTCGATGCGGGCATCGCCGGACCAGGCGAGCACCGCGTTCGACGTCAGTTCGGTCCCGTTGTCGCTGACGATCATCTTCGGCCTGCCACGCTCGGCGATCAGATCGGCCAGCTCGCGCACGACCCGCCGGCCCGAGATCGACGTGTCCACCACCGCCCGAAGGCATTCGCGCGTGACGTCATCGACGATGTTGAGCACGCGGAACCGACGGCCGGTCACGAGCTGGTCGTGGACGAAGTCCAGACTCCAGCGCTGGTTGGGAAGCGCCAGCACTGACGCGGGCGCACGGCTGCCTGTGGCGCGCCTTCGTCCCTTCCGGCGCCTGACCGTCAAACCCTCCTCACGATAGAGCCGCTGGGTCTTCTTGCGGTTGATCGTGATGCCGTCCCGGCGCAGCAGGATGTGCAGACGCCGATAGCCGAACCGTCGGCGTTGCTGCGCCAGCTCGCGCAGCCGCGACCGCAGGTCGCCATCATCCGCCCGGCACGAGCGATACCGCATGCTCGTGCGGTCTGCCCCAACGACCGTGCATGCCCGCCGCTCGCTCATCCCCAACGTCGCCTGGAGATGCGCGACCGCTTGCCGCTTCGCGGCGGGCGTCACCACTTTTTTGACAGCAGGTCTTTCAACCCCGCATTGTCCAGCATCGTGTCCGCCAGTAGCCGTTTGAGCCGGGCGTTCTCCTCTTCGAGCGACCGCAGGCGCTTTGCGTCGGATACCTCCAGGCCGCCGAACTTCGCCTTCCACGCATAGTAAGTCGCGCTCGACATCCCGTGCTTGCGGCACAGCTCCGTCACCACCGCACCCGCCTCGGCCTCCTTCAGGATGCCGATGATCTGCTCTTCCGAAAACTGCTTCCGCTTCATTCCGTCCGTCCCTTTAAGGAGACGGTCTCTACTTCCAGTTGGATGAAGAAACGGGGGTCACGTCAGTGACAGAGGATCTGGGCGAGGCTTTCGCTGCAGGGATCCGGTACGGGCCTTGGTCAGCTTTGGCTGGCCGGTTTGGAGGGGCAGGATCGCTCCGGCTCAGCCAGCGGCAAGGATGGCGGCGCGTCTGAGATTGTAGATGGTGGCAAAGGCGAGGAAGTCTGCGGCGTTCCGCTCGATCGACAGGCATCTGGTGCGCGCCTTGCCGTAGAGGCGCTTCATGGCGCTGAAGACCGCCTCGACAGGGGCGCGCCGTCTGGCGATGAGGTGGTTGCGCCGGGCCTGCCAGCGCGGCAGCTTTGGCATGTAGCGGTGCCGGCGATGCATGATGCGATCCTTGATCCCGGCCGCCTTCAGGGCCTTGCGACGCGCCTGGCCCTCATAGGCCCGGTCGGCATAGACCGCGCCTTCGTCGCCGCAGACCAGCGCGTCGGCCCGTTCGACATCCTGGACCCTGGCCGAGGTGAAGGCCAGCTTGCGGATCAGGCCCGAGCCCTCGTCCATGCCGATATGGAAGCGGTAGCCGAACACCGGCTTGCCGTCCTTGCGCGTCCAGTCGGCACCCGGCTCCTGGGGGTGCGGATCACCCGGCGCGATCCAGTCCCCGCGCGGGGGCTTGCGGGTCGCCTTGACCACCGAGGCATCAAGGATCGTCCCCCGCCGCAGCACCAGCCCCTGCGCATCCAGCTGCCGGTTGATCTCGGCAAAGCAGCGCTCCAGCACGTCCCCCGCCGCCGCCGCCGCGCGAAACCGGCACAGCGTCGTCTCGTCCGGCGTGCCGCCATCCAGCGCAAAGCCGCAGAACCGCCGGAACGACAGCCGGTCGAGCAGCGCCTCCTCCAGCCCGGGGTCCGACAGATCATACAACGCCTGCAGATACAGCGCCTTGACCATCGCCAGCGGCGCATAGGGCGGTCGACCCGTCCGACCCTGCCGCAGCGGCGACACCAGCGGCTCCAGCCGGCTCCAGTCGATCAGCCGCTCGATCCCCGACAGCTTCGCATTCGATCCCAAGCGCGGATCCATCAACGCTTCCACCAGCGATCGCTGCTCGACCATCACCATGCCCTCCTGCCCGCACAGTGAATCACTCAACCATCCTCATTGCCAGACGTTTCGCAGAGGAATCCTGCAAGGGGAGGGGGACCATGCGTAGCATGGTGGAGGGGTGTCCCCGTATCGAGAGCGCGACACCCCTCCGTCAGGCCTGACGGCCTGCCACCTCCCCTGCAAGGGGAGGAATGGATCAATGTCGATCGGCCCTGGTTTCGTCTTGGCCGGGGCAAGGCGGAACATCGCCTCACGCGGGGCATGGATCGAGGGCAGGGCAATGCCCCTCCACCACGCCCTGACGGGCGCGGTCCCCCCTCCCCATCGGAGATGGGGAGGAATGGATCTGTCGAAATCTTCCCCAAGCTGTACTTGGGGGCCGCTGGGCGCAGTCCGGCGGTGGAGGGACAAAGGCCCGAGCCGAACCCCAAAGAAAAAGGGGCCGGAACCATGGTTCCGACCCCCAATTCCTCAGCCTTTCGGCAGCGGCGGATTACGCGCCCGGAATTTCCGAGACGTTCACCTTGATGCCGCGGCCCATCGTCGACGAGACGGCGACCTTGCGGACATACTTGCCCTTCGCGCCCGACGGCTTGGCCTTGATCAGCGCATCGACCAGCGCGTCGAAGTTCGCGCGCAGGTCTTCCGCCGG
Organism: Sphingomonas sp. SORGH_AS_0879; assembly: GCF_030819175.1. Lineage (NCBI taxonomy): Bacteria > Pseudomonadati > Pseudomonadota > Alphaproteobacteria > Sphingomonadales > Sphingomonadaceae > Sphingomonas > Sphingomonas sp. SORGH_AS_0879. Next base: position 3,870,886 of record NZ_JAUTBJ010000002.1, on the reverse strand, counting down.
GAACGACGCCTTGCCGATGCCCGAGTGGATGATGCCCGCCTTTTCGACACGGTACTCGACCTGGCCGCCCTTGGCCGCCTTGACGGCTTCGGCGACGTTCATGGTCACGGTGCCCAGCTTCGGGTTCGGCATCAGGCCCTTGGGGCCCAGCACCTTGCCGAGGCGACCGACGACGCCCATCATGTCCGGGGTCGCGATGCAGCGATCGAAATCGATGGTGCCGCCCTGGATGGTTTCCATCAGGTCCTCGGCGCCCACGACGTCCGCACCGGCGGCGCGTGCTTCGTCGGCCTTCGCGCCCTTGGCGAACACGCCGACGCGGACGGTCTTGCCGGTGCCCTTGGGCAGGGTGACGACGCCGCGGACCATCTGGTCGGCGTGACGCGGGTCAACGCCCAGGTTGACGGCGACTTCGATCGTCTCGTCGAACTTCGAGGTCGCATGGGTGCGCGCCAGCGAGATCGCTTCGTCGATGCCGTGCAGCTTCTCGGAGTCGATCTGGACCGACTTCTGCTTCTTGGTCAGCTTCGCCATGATATCAGCCCTCCACCACTTCGAGGCCCATCGCGCGGGCGGAGCCTTCGATGATCTTGGTCGCAGCCTCGATGTCGTTGGCGTTCAGGTCCTTCATCTTGACCTGGGCGATTTCCGCGAGCTTCGAGCGCGCGATCTTGCCCGCCGACACCTTGCCCGGCTCCTTCGAGCCCGACTTCAGGTTGGCGGCCTTCTTGATGAGGTAGGTCGCAGGCGCGGTCTTCGTCTCGAACGAGAACGAACGGTCGGCATAGACGGTGATGACGGTCGGCAGCGGGGTGCCCTTCTCGACTTCGCCGGTCTGCGCGTTGAACGCCTTGCAGAATTCCATGATGTTCACACCGCGCTGACCCAGCGCCGGGCCGATCGGCGGCGAGGGGTTGGCGGCGCCTGCAGGGACCTGCAGCTTGATATAGCCGGTAATCTTCTTTGCCATGTCACTCTCTTTTCGAGTCTAGCGGTCGTGACGGGCACACAGGCATAGGCCTGCGCACCCTCCCGCAAGGGTTCCGTCGCATGATGCTAGGGAAGCGCGGGCCGATAGCGGATTGTGGGTGAAATGGCAAGGTGAGTCTGCCCCCAACCTCCGTTCGCACTGAGCGAAGTCGAAGTGCACGGGATTCGCGCGCGGCGAGGCGTGGGGCGTGGGCTTCGACTTCGCTCAGCCTGAACGCGCCGTCATCCCAGCGCAGGCTGGGATCTCTTGCCACGGGCCGACACGCTCGCCGATGAAGGCCCCAGCCTGCGCTGGGGCGACGGTAAAAAAAGGGCCGGTGGCGTTGCCGCCCCGGCCCGTTTTTCATCCAATGGCTCGAACTTACTTCGAGCGTTCGACCTGCTCGAAGTCCAGTTCCACCGGGGTCGCGCGGCCGAAGATCGACACCGACACCTTGACCTTGGACTTGTCGAAATCCAGTTCCTCGACCACGCCGTTGAAGCTGGCGAAGGGGCCTTCCAGCACCTTGACCGCGTCGCCGATCTCGTAATCGACCTTGACCTTGTGCTTCGGGGCGGCGGCGGCCTCTTCCTTGGAGTTCAGCATCCGCGTGGCTTCGCCTTCGCTGATCGCCTGCGGCTTGCCCATCGCGCCCAGGAAGCCGGTCACCTTCGGCGTGTTCTTGACCAGGTGATAGACCTGATCGGTCATGTCGAGCTTGGCCAGCACGTAACCGGGCATGAACTTGCGCTCGACCGCGATCTTCTTGCCGCGGCGGGCCTCGGTCACGGTTTCGGTCGGCACCTCGATCTGGTCGACCAGATGGTCGAGGCCCAGACGGGTCGCCTCGGCCATGATCGAGTCGCGGACCTTGCCCTCGAAACCGGAATAAGCGTGGATGATGTACCAGCGCGCCATGAGAACCCTTTTACTTCGCGAGCGACAGCAGGGTGCGGACCAGCGTCTCGAAGAACGAGTCCACCGCCAGGAAGAAGATGGCCAGGATCGTGGTCATCACGACCACCATCACGCCGGTCATCACCGTTTCCCGCCGCGTCGGCCAGACGACCTTCTTGGTCTCGGTCTTGACCTGGTTGATGAATTCGATGGGGGTCGTCTTCGCCACTCGTGCCGTTCCCGCACCTGCGTTGAAATACTGTCAGCGGGGCATGGGTCCGCCGTCGCCTGACTGAAGGGTCATGCGACGAAAACACCGTCCGCGCTGTTCGGATGGGAACGCGATGTAGCTGTGGCTTGGTCAAAAGGCAAGGGTGGGGCGGGGTGGGGCTTTTTCGTTCGCGCGAAGCCGCGACGGCGCGAAGAAGGTGGGTTCGCGCGGAGGCGCGGAGGCGCGGAGGAGGGGGGAGCCCGGAGACCGGCATCCCAAACCGCGGTTCAGCCTGAGCGTAGTCGAAGGCCAAGGACAAGACATCGCCCAAAAGGTCTTCGAGCCGCAGGCTCTATTGGCGCTGGGGCCTGGCGAGCGTCAGCCCGTGGCCTTCGACTGCGCTCAGGCTGAACGGCGGTGGGAGTGTTGGCCTCTTCTTCTCTCCGCGTCTCCGCGCCTCCGCGCGAACAAACCTTCTTCGCGCCCTCGCGGCTTCGCGTGAACAATCAGCAGCAACGCCCACCATTCTTCCCGCCATACCGCGCCTGTTGCCGCTCACGGAAGAAGGTCACCTCGTCCATCGGCTCGCGGTCGGGATGCTTCGTCGCCATGTGCGCCACATAGGCGTCATAGCTGGGCATCCCGACCATGGCGTTGCCGATCTCGCGCAGGCGGGCGAGCCAGTTCATTCGGCCGCCACCAGTTCGGGCGGAACCTCGGTCACGCTCGGCCGGTCGATGGACCGCGCGATCAGGCAGGTGCGCACCGCATAGACCAGGATCGCCAGCACCACGCCCAGGAAGATCGCGCACAGTCCCGCGTCGATCCGGTCGTTGAACACGATCCGCCCCATCTCCGCCATGGTCTTGGCGGGGGGCAGAACCTTGCCCTCCGCCGCCGCTCTGGAAAACTTGTCGGCATGGGCGAGGAAGCCGACGCGCGGATCGGCGGAGAAAATCTTCAGCCACCCGGCGGTCAGCGTGCAGGCGAGCAGCCAGACCGTCGGGATCACCGTGATCCAGGCGAAGCGGTCCTTCTTCATGCGGAACAGCACGACGGTCGACAGCATCAGCGCGACGGCGGCCAGCATCTGGTTGGAGATGCCGAATAGCGGCCACAACGTGTTCACGCCGCCCAGCGGATCGGTGACACCCTGATAGAGGAAGAAGCCCCAGGCCGCGACGCAAAGCCCGGTCGCGATCAGGCCCGGCGCGACCTTGCTCGATCCGCGAAAGCTGGGGACGACCAGCCCGATCAGATCCTGCAACATGAACCTCCCGGCGCGGGTGCCCGCATCCACGGCGGTCAGGATGAACAGCGCCTCGAACAATATGGCGAAGTGATACCAGAAGGCCTTCATCGCCTGTCCGCCGAACAGGTGGCTGAAGATTTCCGCCATCGCCACCGCCAGCGTCGGCGCGCCCCCTGCGCGGCTGATGATCGTATGCTCGCCCACGTCCTTGGCGACCTGCGTGAGCGTTTCGGGCGAGATCGGGAAGCCCATCGCGGTGACGGCGGCGGCGGCGCTGGCGGGATCGGTGCCCAGCACGGCGGCGGGCGCGTTCATCGCGAAATAGACGCCCGGATCGAGGATCGAGGCCGCGACCAGCGCCATGATCGCCACCGCGCTTTCCATCAGCATCGCGCCGTATCCGATGAAGGGCGCGTCCTTCTCGCTGGCGATCAGCTTCGGCGTGGTGCCGCTGGCGATCAGCGCGTGGAAACCCGACACCGCGCCGCACGCGATGGTGATGAACAGGAAGGGGAAGAGCGGCCCTGCCCAGACGGGCCCGCTGCCGTCGATGAACTTGGTGAGCGCGGGCATCTTGAGCGGCGGGGCCATGATGACGATGCCGATGGCCAGCGCCACGATCGCGCCGATCTTGAGGAAGGTCGACAGATAGTCGCGCGGCGCGAGCAGCAGCCAGACGGGCAGGACCGAGGCGACCGCGCCATACCCGATCAGCAGGAAGCAGAGCTGCACGGGCGTGAAGGTGAAGAGCGGCGCGAGCACGGCGGACTGCGCGATCGACTGGCCGTACACGATGGCGAGGATCAGGCCGATGAAGCCGATGATCGACACCTCGCCGATCTTCCCCGGCCGGACCCAGCGGGTATAGCCGCCCATCAGCATCGCGAGCGGCACGGTGGCGGCCACGGTGAACAGCCCCCAGGGACTCTCGGCGAGCGCCCGCACGACGATCAGCGCCAGCACCGCCAGGATGATGACCATGATCATGAAGGCGCCGAACAGCGCGATGGTGCCCGCCACGGGGCCCATCTCCATGCGGATCAACTCGCCCAGCGACCGTCCGTCACGGCGCATCGACAGGAACAGCACGAGGAAATCCTGCACCGCCCCGGCCAGCACCACGCCCGCCAATATCCACAAGGTTCCGGGCAGATAGCCCATCTGCGCCGCCAGCACCGGACCGACCAGAGGCCCGGCCCCCGCGATCGCCGCGAAGTGGTGGCCGAACAGCACGGTCCGGTCGGTCGCGACATAATCCAGGCCGTCGGCGCGACGAATGGCCGGGGTGGGGCGGCTGGGGTCGATGCCGATCACCTTGGCGATGAACAGCGCATAATAACGATATGCGATCAGATAGACCGAGACGGCGGCGGCCACGATCCACAGTGCGTTGATCGGCTCGCCGCGTACCGTTGCAACGACGCCCAACGCGCCCGCTCCGACGATCGCCAGCGCGATCCAGGGAAGGTGTTTCGTCATGCCCCGTCCGGTCCTCCTATATGCTCTTGGCGAACCTTCTACTCCCCGCTGGCGAGCGTGCCAGCCACCGAAAGTCATCGCTTATCGGCCCGCCCCCGATCCACCCCTGAATCGATTGCGCCGGTGGGGGGTGTCGTGCGAGGCTGTCCCTATGAAACCGACACGGCGATGGATGATCGGGGGCCTGACGCTGAGCGGCTTGCTCGGCGCGGCACGATCGGCGGAAAGCGAACAGGCGACGCGCGACCTGTCCCATCTTCGACCCGATCAGCGCACCGCCGATGAGGCGATGCACAAGCGCATGATGGCGGCGCTGCCCTATGAGCGGGTGACTGTTCCCGGCAAGGATGCGCTGGCGGCATGGGAGCGGCTGAGGGCTTCGGAGCGAGGCTGGCCGGTGGTGATCGGCGGCGATGCGGATCTGGAGCGGATCGCGGACCAGTTCACGATCGATGATCCGGCCGTCTCGGGGGTTCCCTCGAACCGTGCGGGGCCGCGTTCCCCGGCACAGATCATCGCGGCGGCGGACGCTCTGCGCTTTCCGGCGGATTTTCGGACATGGTCGGCGGCGAATGGCGGGGAGGATTTGCGTGCTCCGATCGGCCAATGGCCCACGGATATCGATGCCGGTCCCGAAGCGCCGGGGCTCGCCGTGGCGGAGGACATAACATCCGGCAAGGTCCTTGACCGGGTGCACATAGTGATGCTGCCCGCGCGACATGGCTGGGAGGCGCCCGCCTATCTGCGCTGGGGCAATTGGAATGCCTGCCCGCCATCCGAATATCATGTCGCGGCGCTGCGCGACTGGAATCGCCGCTATGGTGCCGAACTGATCGGGATCAACGGCGATACGATGAACATCCGGGTCAGGACGCGCCCCCAGGACCGGGCGGACGCGCTGCGGCTGGCGCGTGAAATGTACGAATATTGCCCCGACGCCGTGGAGCAGGGGGCGGAAACCCTGTCCAATCTCGCCGCCGGATTGATGACGACGGACTGGTGGTTCCTCTGGTGGGACTGACGGCGTAACCTCCCTGCCGAAACGGTCCCCGCAACTTAGCGCTTGCCCAGTCGCCCGGTCCGGGGTGAAAGGCTGGCATGGCCCATCCTTCCTCTTCCCCGCTGGTCGTCGGCATCGGCGGCACGATCGGCAGTGTCTCCTCGACCGAGCGCGCGCTTCGCATCGCGATGACGGCGGCGGCCGATGAGGGGTTTCGCACCCATGTCTTCGGCGGCGAGGATCTGGCGCGCCTGCCGCTCTACAATCCGCGCGCCGTCGAGCGGACCGAGGCGGAGCGCATCTTTGTCGAAACGGTGCGCCAGGCGTCGGCGATCATCATCGCCAGCCCCGGCTATCATGGCAGCATTTCCGGGCTGGTGAAGAACGCGCTCGACCTGCTGGAGGAAACGGCGAAGGACGACCGGCCCTATCTGGCCGACCTGCCGGTGGGATTGATTGCCACGGCCTATGGCTGGCAGGCGACGGGGTCGACCATCGCGGCCCTGCGCTCGATCGTCCATGCGCTTCGCGGCTGGCCCACGCCCTTCGCGGCGGCGGTGAATACGCAGCAGACGCGGTTCGATGAAGCCGGGAAGATCAGCGACGCCACGGTGGAGGGGCAGTTGCGGCTGGTCGGCCAGCAGGTCGCCCGCTTCGCTCCGCTGGCGGGGACCATCCGCGCGTCGAATTGAGGTGGGGCGTCGCGCGGATTTTGGTTCACGCGAAGCCGCGATGGCGCGAAGTTTTCCAGATGAAGTTCGCGCGGAGACGCGGAGATGTCTTGCGCGCGATAGCGCGCAGTCCCCCTTCTTCGGTCGCTGGAGGAAGAAGGGATGCGTTGTCCACAAGGTACGACGCCTCCGTGTTCTCCGCGCCTCCGCGCGAACCATCCTCTTTCTATTCGCGTCTTCGCGTCTTCGCGCGAAATAAAGGAAACTACCCCAACCGTTCCGTGACCAGCGCGGTGATCTCGTCGGCGATCTCCGCCCGATCGCGCAACGCGCCATGCGCCACGGTCGACACCGTTGCCCATTCGCCCAGCATCGCGCCGTCCGCCATCGCGACATAATTGGCCCGCACCCGCGCTTGAAGCCCCAGATCGGCCTCGTATGCGTCATAGGTGTCGTCGGTGTAGCTCCGCTTGCGCTTGCGTGCGATCAGGTCGCGCGCAACGTCCAGCGGCGTGTCGAGATAGACCGACAAATGGGGTGCGGGCAGGCGAAACTGGACCGTCTCCAGCCGCTCGATCCATTGCAGCAGGGCTTCGGCCTGGTCGGGCGGCACCTGGGCGGCCTGATAGGCCATGTTGGACGCGATATAGCGGTCGAACACGATGACGTCGTGCGCCGCCGCCAGTTCGACCAGATGCGGACGCGATTCGAATCGGTCGAGCGCATAGAGCGTCGCCGCCGTCTCCGGCGCGGCGGCATGGGGCAGGCGACCGGCCAGATACTCGCCCAGCGCCCAGCCGCCGATCGTATCGCCGTAACGCGGGAAGGACAAAGCCGCCGCCGACAGCCCGGCGGCGTTCAACCGCTCGGTCACCGCCGCCGTCGCGGTCGCCTTGCCTGCGCCGTCCGCACCCTCGATCGCCAGAAGAAAGGCCATGTCAGCCGCGCAGGCGTTCGTGATGGCGGATCACTTCATCGATGATGAAGCGCAGGAATTTCTCGGAAAATTCCGGGTCGAGCTGCGCATCGCTGGCCAGTTGGCGAAGCCGTGCGATCTGCGCTTCCTCGCGCCCCGGATCGGCGGGGGGCAGGCCGTTCTTCGCCTTATACTCGCCGACCGCCTGGGTGACCTTGAACCGTTCGGCCAGCATGAAGACGAGTGCGGCGTCGATATTGTCGATCGACTGGCGATAGCCGGTCAGCACGGTGTCGGACATGGTGGACGTGTCTCCCTCTGGCGCGCAGGGCTCCGCGCAATTTCGCGGCTGTCCTTTCGCGCTTAGGCTTGCGTTCGGCAAGCGTTGTCGCCAGAGGCTCTTACCTGCCCATGACCGTAACCGCCACCCGCCTCGCCAAGCCCGCGCCCTCGCTGGACCCGATGATCCGGCTGGTGGCCCGACGACATGAACGCCGTGAACCAGGTGATCATCGACCGGATGCGGTCGGAGATCCCGCTGATCCCGCAACTGGCCGGGCATCTGATCTCGGGCGGGGGCAAACGGATGCGCCCGATGCTGACGCTCGCGAGCGCGCAACTGCTGGGCTATCAGGGGACCAGCCACCATGTGCTGGCGGCGGCGGTCGAGTTCATCCACACCGCGACGCTCCTGCACGACGATGTCGTCGACGGATCGGACCTGCGGCGCGGGCGGCGGACCGCCAACATCATTTGGGGCAATCCGGCGAGCGTGCTGGTCGGCGACTTCCTGTTCAGCCGCTCCTTCCAGTTGATGGTCGATGCGGGCAGCCTGAAGGTGCTGAACATCCTGTCGGGCGCGTCGGCGGTGATCGCCGAGGGCGAGGTGAACCAGCTGACCGCGGTGCGGCAGGTGGGCCTGCCCGAAGAGCGGTATCTGTCGATCATCGACGCCAAGACCGCCGCGCTGTTCGCCGCCGCCTGCCGCATCGCCGCGGTCGTGGCCGAGCGGCCCGAGGCGGAGGAACTGGCGCTGGAGGCCTATGGCCGCAACCTGGGCATCGCCTTCCAGTTGATCGACGATGCGATCGACTATGTCTCGGACGCCGGGACCATGGGCAAGGATGCGGGCGATGATTTCCGCGAGGGCAAGATGACCCTGCCGGTGATCCTGGCCTATGCGCGCGCCAATGACGAAGAGCGGACCTTCTGGAAGGACGCGGTCGAGGGGCGGCGCACATCGGACGAGGACTTTGCCCACGCCATCGCGCTGGTCCGCAAGAGCCGGGCGGTCGACGACACGATGGCGCGCGCGCGCCATTATGGCGGGCTGGCGATCGAGGCGATCCGGGGCTTTGCCGATGGTCCGGCGAAGAGCGCGATGATCGAAGCGGTCGAGTTCGCAGTGGCGCGGGCGTACTGAACCCACTTTGACCCCGGCGAAGGCCCCGGCCCAGGTTCCGCGAACTTTGCAGCGCGCCGGACAAAGCGGGGGAGGCAATCGCCCTGCGCCTTCGATATCTCACCGCAACTGGGCCCCGGCCTTCGCCGGGGTCGATGGTCGTCGACGGCGATCGTTCCGTCACCCAACCCCCGTTCAGGCTGAGCGAAGTCGAAGCCCGCGCCCCATCATTCGCCAAGCGGACAGGTTTTCCCTTGGCCTTCGACTTCGCTCAGGCTGAACGGGGGCCGGACGGGGGCACGGGTTCTTCACCCCGCCCCCCAAACCCCCTATCGCAAGCCGCATGACCCTGCCCGTCACCGCCGTCCTGCCCGATCTGCTGGCCGCGCTCGCGAACGCCCCCAATGCCGTCCTCGTCGCCCCTCCCGGCGCGGGCAAGACCACGGCCGTCGCCCCCGCGCTGCTCGACCAGTCTTGGTGCACCGGCGAAGTCTTGCTCCTCTCCCCCCGTCGCCTCGCTGCCCGCGCCGCTGCCGAGCGGATGGCCGTACTGGCCGAGGAGCCGGTCGGCCGCACCTTCGGCTATGCCACCCGCATGGATAGGAAGGTCAGCGCCGCGACCCGCGTGACCGTCGTCACCGAAGGCATCTTCGTCGCGCGCATTCAGGCCGATCCCGAACTGGCGGGCGTCTCGGCGGTGCTGTTCGACGAAGTGCATGAGCGCAGCCTCGACGGCGATTTCGGCCTCGCGCTGGCGCTCGACGCGCAGGCAGGTTTGCGCCCCGACCTGCGGCTGGTCGTCATGTCCGCGACGCTCGACGGCCGCCGCTTCTCCAGCCTGATGGGTGATGCGCCGGTGATCGAGAGCGAGGGACGCAGCCATCCGCTGACCCTACGCCATCTCGGTCGCGCCGCCGAGGCCCGCATCGAGGATTCGGTCGCCGCCGCCATCCGCCGCGCGCTTCAGGACGAAGCAGAGGGCGACATCCTCGCCTTCCTGCCCGGCACCGCAGAGATCGCGCGCACCGCCGAGCGACTCGCGAATCTGCCCGACAGCATCGCGATCCACGAACTCCACGGCTCGCTCGACCCGGCGGCGCAGCGCGCGGCGATCCGGCGTGACCCGGGGGGGCGGCGGCGGATCGTGCTGGCGACCTCGATCGCGGAGACCAGCCTGACGCTCGACGGGGTGCGGATCGTGGTCGACTCGGGGCTGGCGCGCCGCCCGCGCTATGACCGCGCGGCGGGTATGACCCGGCTCGTCACCGAACGCGCCAGCCAGGCCGCCGTCACCCAGCGCGCGGGCCGCGCCGCCCGCCAGTCACCGGGGGTCGCCTATCGCCTGTGGGAAGAGGCGGCGACGGCGGGCCTGCCCCGCTTCGACCCGCCCGAGATATTGGAGGCGGACCTGTCGGCGCTGCTGCTCGGCACGGCATTATGGGGTGTCGGCGATCCGCGCGCGCTCCCTTGGCTCGACCCGCCGCCCGAGGCCGCCGTCGCCGAGGCGCGGGCGCGCCTCACAGTTCTGGAGGCGCTGGACGAGAGCGGCCGCCCGACCGCGCATGGCAAGGCCATCGCCCGGCTGCCCATGCCGCCGCGCTTGGCCCATATGCTGATCCGCAGCGGGGAACGCGGCCTGGCCGCTACCGCCGCCGAGGTGGCCGTGCTGCTGGGCGAGCGCGGCATTGGCGGGCAAGATGTCGATCTGGAACAACGCTTGCGCCGCTGGCGGACCGAACGCGGTCCCAAGGCCGAGGCCGCGCGGGCGATGGCGAAGCGCTGGGCATCACTTGCCCCCAAGCCGGTCGAGCAGGAAGCCTGGGACCATCCGGCGGGGGTGTGTCTTGCGCTCGCCTATCCCGACCGGGTGGCACGGCGGCGGGATGCCACCGGCGAGAATTGGGCCAGCGTCGGCGGGCGCGGCTTTCGACTCGATCCGACCTCGGGGCTCGCGAGTTCGGAATGGCTGGCCGTGGGCGAGACGCAAGGGGCCGCCTCGGGCGCGCGTATCCTGTCCGCCGCGCCGCTCGACCTCGCCACGGTCGAGGCATTGTTTGCCGACCGGATCGAGACGCGGCGCACCGTGACCTTCAATCCCGCGACCGGCGGGGTCGAGGCGTTGCGCGAACGGCGGCTGGGCGGCTTGCGCCTGTCGAGCGGGCCCGATTCGGGCGCATCCCCCGACGCCATTGCCGAAGCGCTGGTCGAGGGGGTGCGGACGCATGGCCTGTCGCTCCTGCCATGGAGCGACGGCGCAGGGGCGTATCGGGCGCGGGCGGCCTATGCCGGGGTGGCGCTGGACGACGAAACGCTGATCGAACGGCTGGACGACTGGCTGCCCGCGCTGGTGGCGGGCAAAAGGCGGCTGGATGCCATCGCGCCCGGCGCGCTGATCGAGGCGGTCCGCCATCTGGTCGACTGGAACGAACAAAGGCGGATCGATTCGATGGCCCCGTCGCATTTCACCAGCCCGGCAGGGAGCAGCCATGCGATTGATTATGCGGCGGAAGGCGGCCCGCGCGTCGAGCTTCGCGTGCAGGCGCTGTTTGGCCTCGCGACGCATCCGGTGATCGGGACCGAGCGGGTGCCGCTGGTCCTCAGCCTGACCTCACCCGCCGGTCGCCCGATCCAGACGACGCGCGACCTGCCCGGTTTCTGGGCGGGAAGCTGGAGCGCGGTGGCCAAGGAAATGCGCGGCCGCTACCCCCGCCATCCCTGGCCCGACGACCCGGCGGCGGCCTCCGCGACGCTTCGCACGAAAAAGGCGGATGCAAGAACCGCCGGTTCGCGATAAGGGACTATGATTATGGCCACTGCTCGCATCTTCCAGCGCCCCAAGAACGCGATGCAATCCGGCAAGTACCGGACCGATCGCTGGCAACTCGAATTCGAATCGACCGAGGCGAAAAAGCCCGATCCCCTGACCGGCTGGGCCGGTAGCGGCGACACGCGGGAACAGGTTCGCCTGACCTTCGCGACGCTGGAGGAGGCGATCGCCTATTGCCAGCGCGAGGGGCTCGACCACCATGTCGTCCCGACGCCGCAAAAGACGCTCAAGCTGCAAAGCTACGCCGACAATTTCCGCTGAGCGGCGCTTTAACCCTTTGTGATGGGGACTAACCCCCGGCGAAGGCCGGGGTCCGGTTTCTTTTGTTCGCGCGAAGCCGCGATGGCGCGAAGAGTTGGAAATGAATTTCGCGCGGAGACGCGGAGGCGCGGAGATGTCGTATCCGGCGGCGCCGCCATCCTGTCATCATCGGTCGTTGAAGAGAGGGTTTCGCTGTCGCGAGCCAGACACCTCTGCGTTCTCCGCGCCTCCGCGCGAACAAACTTCTTCTCTTCGCGCCTTCGCGTGAACTCAAAGACCCAGGATGCCGCCACCCAGCAGCAACAGCATCTTGGCATCCACCGCCACCCCCGCCGCACGGCGTTCGGCGATGAAGGCGGGGACATCGGACAGCTTCACCCGGTGGACGGTGATCCGCTCGTCCGAATCGCCGCCGCCTTCGCCGACCTTCACCAGACCGGTCGCGCGAACCAAGGTGAAGCGCTCCGACGTCATGCCCGGCGACGAACAAAATTCGCCCAAAGCCTCGATCCGCGAAGGACGATAGCCGGTTTCCTCCTCCAGTTCGCGCGCGGCCCCGTCCAGCACCGCCTCGCCCTCGCTTTGGTCACCGATCAGCCCGGCGGGCATTTCCAGGCATGGCGCGCCCAGCGGCACGCGGAATTGCTCGACCAGCAGGATATGGCCGTCCTCCACCGCCAGAATGACGGCGGCGCGGATGTCGCGCGGACGGTGGGCATATTCCCAGGTGCCGCGCTTGCACAAAGCGAGGAAGCGCCCCTCGGCCAGCGTTTCGAGGGGGGCGTCCATACGGGGATCGGTCATAGCGAAATGGGTCTGTCCGGCAGTTCGTTGGTGTCGGCCGCCGTCTTGGGGAAATGCTCGGCCAGCACAAGCCCGATCCGCTCGACCGCCGCGCTCAAGCCTTCGCCGACATTCCCCTTTGCGACATGCGGCAGCATTACCGCCATCGCCCGGCCCCAGGTTTCCGGCCCGACCTTCCCGGTCAGGCCGGAGTCGGCGACGATCTCCGCCATATGCTCGTCCTGCGAGAGGTAGAGCAGCACCCCATAGCGGCTGTCGGTCCGCCGCTCCGCCGAGACGCGGAAGAGGAGGACGGCGCGCGCCCGGACGCGGGCATGGCGGATGCTCCGGGGCACCAGTGCGATGCGGCGCTTCACCGGGCCGAGCAGGGCGACGACGAGGGCGAAGACCAGAATCTGCGCGATCATCAACACCCCCAGGATCAGGTCCTCGCCGGGCGCGCTCCAGCCGTCATGGACCAGCGCCAGCAGCTTCAACCCCAGGCCGGGAAAGAGCGCCGCGAACAACGGCACCAGCAGCATCGCGCCTGCGCCATAGCAGAGCGCGACGTCGCGATACTCGTCCGACCGGCGGGCGACGATGGTCACGATCTCGGCGTCGGTGCTCGCCTCCGCCCGCGCGACGGCGGCAGTGACCAGATCGCTATCGGTATCGCTCAGCATATCACCAGTCCCCCGAGGCGCCGCCGCCGCCGAAATCGCCCCCGCCACCGCCGGTGAAGCCGCCGCCGAACCACGATCCGTCGCTGCCCCCGCCCGACGATCCGCCGCCCGAACTCCAGCCGCCGCCCGATCCGCCGCTGCCCCAGCCGGGGCCCCACAGGATGATCGGCCAGCCGCCACCGCCGCGCCGTCCGCCGCCACCACCGCGATCGTCGTCGTCATCGTCGTGGAAGCGCTGGCCCTGTTTGCGGCGGACCAAGGCCAGGACCACGAAAGCGCCGACGAACACCACCAGCACGATGAGGATCGGAAAGCCGTTGGCGTCACCGCCGCCGCGCCGATGCTGACGGTCGAACTCCTTGGCGGCCTCGGCCACTTTGGCCTGCGCCTCTTCGGGGGAAGCGCGGAGTTGGGCGATGACGGCGTCCGCCCCGGCGCCCAGCGCGCCCGAAATGTCGCTCGACTCGCGAAGGCGAGGCAGCATCAGGGTGCGGATCATCTGCGACGACCAGGCGTCGGTCAGGATCGGCTCCAGTCCGCGACCCACCTCTAGCCGGGGACCGCGCTGGCCCTTGCCCTCATTGGGCGCGACGAACAGGATCGCACCATTGTCCGCGTCCTTCAGCCCGACGCCCCAGGCACGCCCCAGCCGATAGCCATAATCCTCGATGGGATAGCCTTGCAGGTCGGGGATGGTCGCGACCACCAACTGGCGGCCGGTATCCTTTTGCAGGGCCTCCAGCTTCTGTTCGAGCTGTGCCTTGGTCGCGGGGTCGATCTTGTTCGCCGCATCGACGACCAGCCCCTCGAACTTGGGAAAGGTCTGCGCCATGACCGGCATGGCGCAGAGGATCAGCCAGAACCCGAGAAATGGGCGGAACAACCGGGTCATGGGCGACCGATCAGCCGCCGAAATTCACCTTGGGCGCATTCTCGGCCCCCGGCGTGGTCGCCTGATAGGGGGTGATCGGCTTTGCACCATAGAAGACCTTCGCGCCGATCGCATCGGGGAAGGTGCGGATGCGGGTGTTATAGTCCTGCACCGCCTTGTTGTAATCGCCGATCGCGATGTTGATGCGGTTCTCCGTGCCTTCGAGCTGGCTCATGAAGGTCTGGAAATTGTCCTGGCTCTTCAGGTTCGGATAGGCCTCGACATTCGCCAGCAACCGGCCGAGCGAACCGCTGAGTTGCCCTTGCGCCTGTGCGAATTGCTGCATCTTGGCGGGGTCGGAAATATCGTCGGCGCTGACCTGTACCGAGGTCGCCCTGGCGCGGGCGTTGATCACCTCGGTCAGGATCGACTTTTCCGAGGCGGCGGCGCCCTTCACGGTCGCTTCCAGATTGGGGATGAGGTTGGCGCGGCGCTGATAGGCGGCCTGGACATCGGCCCATTTCGCCTTCGCATTTTCCTCCGCCGTGGGCACGCTGTTCATGCCGCAGCCGGACAAAGCGACGGCCATCACGACCGGGGTCAGGGCAAGAACGGGACGACGCATTCGAATATTCCTCCGTCAACTGTCCGACACATATAAGACGCCACAACCGCTTGGCGAAGGGGAAAAGCGACGATAACCTAAAGCAAAGCAAACAGAGGGATTTGGCGATGCTCAAGGAATTTCGCGCCTTCATCGCGCGGGGCAATGTGCTGGACCTGGCGGTGGCGGTCATCATCGGGGCGGCGTTCAGCAAGATCGTCACCTCGCTGACCGACGATGTGCTGATGCCGGTGATCGGCAAGGTTTTCGGCGGGCTGGATTTCTCCAGCTATTTCCTGCGCATGGGGCCGGTCCCGGCCAATTATGCGGGGTCGCTGAGCGACTATGCGGCGCTGAAGAAGGCGGGGGTGCCGCTGCTCGGTTATGGCGCGTTCGTGACGCAGGCGGTCAACTTCGTGATCGTCGCCTTCATCATCTTCCTGCTGGTCCGCACCGTGAATCGCGCGACGACGCTGTTCGAGAAGGAAAAGGCGCAGGCGGCGGCAGAGCCCAAGGCCGAGCCGACCGATATCGCGCTGCTCCGGGAAATCCGCGACGAACTGCGCGCGCGGCGTTCTTGATTGAATTTCCTGAATCACCCCGGCGAAGGCCGGGGCCCAGATGCCACCAAGATCGTGGCGCGCCATGACGTTGCGTGGGAGGCAATGTCATCCTTCACCGCAACTGGACCCCGGCCTTCGCCGGGGTGGCGCGGAGTTGGATGAGGTAAGGGGGATTTACGCCGCCGCCAGCTTCTTGGCGGTGGCATCGGCCAGGCTGGTGCCGTCCAGGATTCGCGCCGTCTCGTCGCGCACCCGCATCATCGCATGGCGGATGGCGCAGTCTGCTTCGCTCTTGCAGTCGTTGCAGGGGCGATAGGCGGTGCGGCTGACGCAGGGGACGAGCGCCAGCGGGCCCTCGATCGTGCGGATGATGTCGCCCAGCGAGATCATATGCGCGGGCCGGGCGAGGCGATAGCCGCCCATCTTGCCCCGCTGGCTGTCGAGCAGTTGCGCGCCCTTCAGATCGGCGAGGATCAACTCCAGGAACTTGCGCGGCACGTTCGCCTCGGTCGCGATTCGCGTCATCGAGGTCGGCGGCCCTGCGACAGGCATCTCCGCCAGGAACAGCATCGCGCGCAACGCATAACGGGACCGCTGAGTCAACATGCAGGCCTCCATGGACCCAAAATGGGGCGAGCGAAAGGCATTTGCGTAAAGTCGTTCGGCTTCCTATATCCATCCGTGCCGGGTTTCACCCGGCTATGACGATAAACTGCGGCGAGTAATAGACGCAGCGGACCCGGGGGCAGTACCCGGCGGCTCCACCATAAAAGGTGGTGTACTTGGACACCGTTTCTGACGGGGCCGAACCAGGATCGACGTGTGTTGAAAAGCGCTGTTTTCGTTCGGAATGGGACCACCGCAACGGCCCATACTCACAAGTGCCAACGATAACGAAGCACTCGCGATTGCGGCGTAATTGAGGGCCTCACGGCCTGACATTACACCAAAATAGCGCGGTCGGACCCCACCGGGCAACAGAAGGGGAATCCAGCGGTACGGGGAGCACCGGGCAACAGAAGCTCCCCACTTTCCTGTTATTGAGAGGCGGATCGGTGTCAGCTCGGGTCTGGCCCCATCGTCCGCTCGCACTGAGCGAAGTCGAAGTGCATGGGGTGCGCTTGCGAGGGGAGACGCGTGGCCTTCGACTTCGCTCAGGCTGAACGGGGTGGGGGGATTTGCCTCATCTACTCTTCGACCCCGGCGAAGGCCGGGGCCCCGTTGCGGTGAGTCATCGAAGGCGGGATGCCAATTGCCTCCCCCTCACCATCGTAGCGCGCCATCGGCTGCGCCGAACCTGGACCCCGGCCTTCTCCGGGGGCGGTAAAGAGGGTAAGGGGGAGGGGGATGCTTACACCTCCCGTGCCAGCGCCTTCAGCCGGTAGAGCGCATCCAGCGCCTCACGTGGGGACAGGGCATCGACGTCGAGTCGCTCCACCTCCGCCCGGATCGCGTCGCACTGTTCCTCCTCGATCTGTGCGGCGGCCGCGAACAGGGGCAGGTCGTCCAGACCCGCCGCCAGCCCGCCGGTCTTGGCGCGTCCCGCCTCCAGCTTGGCCAGCACCGCCTTGGCGCGCGCCACCGTCGCGGGCGGCATGCCCGCCAGCCGTGCCACGGCCAGGCCGTAGGAGCGATCCGCAGGCCCCTCCGACACCTCGTGCAGCAGGACCAGTTCGCCCTTCCATTCGCGCGCACGGACATGGTGAAGCGACAGCGCCTCGCACCGTTCGGCCAGCCGGGTCAGTTCGTGATAATGGGTGGCGAACAAGCAGCGGCAGCGATTATCCTCATGGATCGCCTCCACCACCGCCCAGGCGATGGCGAGGCCGTCATAGGTGGAGGTGCCGCGCCCCACTTCGTCCAGGATCACGAAGCTGCGCGGCGTCGCCTGCGCCAGGATCGCGGCGGTCTCGACCATCTCGACCATGAAGGTCGAGCGTCCGCGCGCGAGGTTGTCCGACGCGCCGACCCGGCTGAACAGCCGGTCGATCAGGCCGATCTTCGCGTGCGTCGCAGGCACATAGGACCCCGCTTGCGCCAGCACCGCGATCAGCGCGTTCTGGCGGAGGAAGGTCGACTTGCCGCCCATGTTCGGCCCCGTCACCAGCCAGAGCCGCGAGGTCTCCGACAGCGAACAGTCATTGGCGACGAACCGCTCGCCCGAGCGCGCCACGGCGGCCTCGACCACGGGATGGCGGCCCCCGGTCACGTCGAAGCACGCATGATCGACCAGTTCGGGCCGCACCCAGCCACCCTCGACCGCGCGTTCGGCCAGCCCGCTCGCCACGTCCAGCCGGGCGAGCGCGTCCGCCGTCGCGGCGATCCCCTCGCGCGAGGCGAGCGCGGCGGCGGTCAGTTCCTCCAGATGCGCGGCTTCGGCGGCGAGCGCATGGGCCCCGGCCTGCGCGACCTTGCTCGCGACCTCGTGCAGTTCCGGCGTGTTGAAGCGGACCACCCCCGCCAGCGTCTGGCGATGGGTGAAGCCCGAGTCCGGCTTCATCAGCGCATCGGCCGAGCGCGCGGGCACCTCGACATGATAGCCCAGCACGCCGTTGTGGCGGATCTTCAGCGCGGTGATGCCGGTCTTCTGGCGGAACTCGGCCTCCAGCGCGGCGATGGCTCGGCGGCCTCCCGCGCCCGCATCGCGCAGATCGTCGAGCGCCACGTCATAGCCCGCCGCGATATAGCCGCCCTCACTCGCCTCGATCGGGGGCGAGGGGACCAGCGCGCGGCGAAGCAGGTCGATCAGCGCGCCATGCCCGCGCAAGCGAGGCGTCGTCTCGCGCAGCAGGGGCGGGCCGTCGGTCAGCTGCTCGGACAGCGCCCAGGCCCCGTCGAGCCCGTCGCGCAACTGCCCCAGATCGCGCGGGGACCCACGCCCCGCCGCGATCCGCCCGATCGCCCGGCCGATGTCCGGCAACGCCCTGAGCGCCGCCCGCAACCGTTCGCGAAGCGCGGCATCGTCATGGAAATGCTGGACGAGGTCGAGCCGTGCCTCGATCGTATCGCGGTCCATCAGCGGCGCGCCGATGTCCCCCGCCAGCGCCCGCGCGCCCGCGCCCGTCACCGTCCGGTCGACCGCGTCGAGCAGCGAGCCCTTGCGCTGGCCATGGGCGGTCTGGGTCAGTTCCAGGCTCTCGCGCGTCGCCGCGTCGATCGCCATGGCTCCGGCCGCTTGGCTCAGGACGGGCGGGCGCAGGAAGGGCAGGGCACCCTTGGCCGTATGGTCGAGATAGGCGACCAAGCCCCCCGCCGCCGACAGCCCCGCCCGGCTGAACTGGCCGAACCCGTCCAGCGTCGCCACGCCATAGAGCCGCTTCAAGCGATCCTCGCCGCTCCCGCTGTCGAAGGTGGAGGAAGGACGCAGCGTGGTGGCCGCATCGACGTGGGCCGCATTCTCGGCGGCGACCACCTCGGCGGCGGCGAGGCGGGCGAGTTCGGCCCCCAGCGCATCGGCCTTCACGTCGATCACCACGAACCGCCCGGTCGAGATATCGGCGGCGGCCAGCGCCACCGCGCCGCCCGCCTCGCCGATCGCGACGCACCAGTTATCGGACCTCGCGTCGAGCAGCGCCTCCTCGGTCAGCGTACCCGCCGTCACCACGCGGACGATCCCGCGCGCGACCAGCGCCTTGGACCCGCCGCGCGCCTTGGCCTCGGCGGGGGTTTCGGTCTGCTCGGCGATGGCGACGCGGTGCCCGGCCTTGATCAGCCGTTGCAGATAGGCGGTCGCGGCATGGATCGGCACGCCGCACATCGGAATCTTCTCGCCGCCATGCTCCCCGCGCGAGGTCAGCGCGATGTCGAGCACGCCCGACGCGATCCGTGCATCGTCGAAGAACAGTTCGAAAAAGTCGCCCATGCGATAGAAGAGCAGGCAATCCTCGGCCTCGGCCTTCAGCGTCAGATATTGCGCCATCATCGGGGTGGGGGTGGTCATCGGGGCGTCGGTTCCAGATTCGAAAACGTCGAGGGCGAAAGAGGCCGAGCCGTTGGCGACGACCCAAGGTGGAGCGGGATGTCGGGCTATAGCGGGCCGACAATCGGCTGGCGAGGCTTGGAGCCGTGGCTCCACACCGCGACCGGCCGATGGTGCGATGCGGCATGACCGGCCGGGCGGCAAAAGTGCCGCGTGACAGGGTTGTCAGCCGTACGCGAAAGCTTCAAGAGCCTTAACGTCCTTAGTATTCACAGCATCGAAGGCCGCGCGCATGTCCGACGAACCCACCGACCAGTTCTCCGAGCGCGAGGCCCTGCTGTTCCATTCCGAGGGACGCCCCGGCAAGATCGAGATCATCGCGTCCAAGCCGATGGCGACGCAGCGCGACCTGGCGCTGGCCTATTCGCCCGGCGTCGCGGTGCCCGTGCTCGCCATCGCCGAAGACCCCGCCACCGCCTATGACTATACCGCCAAGGGCAATCTGGTCGCCGTCATCTCCAACGGCACCGCGATCCTGGGCCTCGGCAATCTCGGCGCTCTCGCCTCTCAAGCCGGTGATGGAGGGCAAGGCGGTGCTCTTCAAGCGCTTCGCCGATGTCGACTCGATCGATATCGAACTCAAGACCGAGGATGTCGACCGGATCATCGACGCGGTCGAATTGATGGAGCCGAGCTTCGGCGGCATCAACCTCGAGGATATCAAGGCCCCCGAATGCTTCATCATCGAGCAGACCCTGCGCGAGCGGATGAACATCCCGGTGTTCCATGACGACCAGCACGGCACCGCGATCATCTGTGCGGCGGGCCTCATCAACGCCTGCCTGCTGACCAAGCGTCGGCTGGACGAGATCAAGGTCGTGGTCAACGGCGCGGGCGCGGCGGCGATCGCCTGCACCGAGCTGATGAAGGCGATGGGCGTCCGGCACGAGAACGTCATCATGTGCGACCGGACCGGCGTGATCTATCAGGGCCGCGAGGATATCAACCAGTGGCAGTCGGCGCATGCCGCCGTCACCGACCGCCGCACCCTGACCGAAGCCCTGTCGGGGGCGGACGTGTTCCTGGGCCTGTCGGCGGCGGGCGCGCTGAAGCCCGAGATGGTCAAGGACATGGCCCCCTCGCCGATCATCTTCGCCATGGCCAACCCGGAGCCGGAGATCCGCCCCGAACTCGCCAAGGCCGCGCGCCCCGACGCGATCGTCGCCACCGGGCGTTCGGACTATCCGAACCAGGTCAACAACGTCATCGGCTTCCCCTTCATCTTCCGCGGTGCGCTCGACGTGCGCGCGACCGGCATCAATGACGAGATGAAGATCGCCGCCGCCAACGCGATCGCCGAACTGGCGCGCCAGCGCGTGCCGGAAGAGGTGGCGCTGGCCTACGGCACGCAGCACAGCTTCGGCCCCGAATATATCATCCCTGCACCGTTCGACCCGCGCCTGATGGAGCTGGTCCCCTCGGCGGTGGCCAAGGCGGCGATGGATTCGGGCGTGGCGACGCGGCCGATCCTCGACATGGATGCCTATCGCCAGAAGCTGCGTGCGCGTCTGAACCCGACCACCTCGGTCCTGACGCTCGCCTATGAGGGCGCGCGCGCGCATCCCAAGCGCGTGCTGTTCGCGGAAGGCGAAGAGGAAGTCGTGCTGCGCGCCGCCATCGCCTTCAAGGAAGGTGGTTACGGCATTCCGGTGCTGGTCGGGCGCGACGATGTCTATGACCGGTTGAAGGCGCTGGGCGTCACCAACCCGCAGGAATATGAAGTCCATAACAGCCGCACCTCCGAGATGGTGCCGCAGATGGTCGACTTCCTGTACGAGCGGCTCCAGCGGCGCGGCTATCTCCGCCGCGATGCCGAGCGGCTGATCAACCAGGACCGCAACATCTTCGGCTCGGTCATGCTGCAACTGGGCCAGGCCGATGCGATGATCACCGGCATCACCCGCACCTATGCGCAGAGCTTCCGCGAGATCCGGCGTGTGATCGACCCCGTCGATGGCAAGGTGCCGTTCGGCATCCACCTGCTGGTCGGGCAGAGCCACACGGTGTTCATCGCCGACACCACGGTCAACGAGCGTCCCTCCGCCGAGGAACTGGCCGACATCGCCGAGCGCACCGCCGCCGTCGCGCGCCGCATGGGGCATGAGCCGCGCGTCGCCTTCCTGTCCTATTCGACCTTCGGCAACCCGGAAGGCCAGTGGATCGACAATATCCGCGACGGCGTGGCGGTGCTCGACCAGCGGCAGGTCGGTTTCGAATATGAGGGTGACATGGCGCCCGACGTCGCGCTGAACCCCAAGCAGATGGCGAACTTCCCCTTCTCGCGCCTGTCGGGCCCGGCGAACGTCCTCATCATGCCGGGGCTCCAGTCGGCGAACATCTCCGCCAAGCTGCTGCGCGAACTGGGCGGCGATTCCATGATCGGCCCGATGCTGATCGGTATGGAAAAGCCGGTGCAGATCGCGCCGATGACCTCGACGGCGGGCGATCTGGTGACGCTGGCGGTGCTGGCAGCGGGCGGCATCGCGCGCTGATTTTCATCGGACGGTACGGAAAGGGGCCGGGCAGCGCGTTTTGCCCGGCCCTTTTTGTGCGAGGTTCGGTCGCTTGCCGAAGCGATCAGGCGGCCCCTGTCCAAGCCGCGGGACGCTCCAGGATCACCCGCACCGCGCGAACATCCCCACCGATCGCCACACAGGGTCGCAGGGCGCGGTCCGTTTCGACAAAGCCCAGCTTGGCAAGCACCCGGCCCGAGGCGGGATTGTCCTCGAAATATCCCGAGGTCAGCGCGGGAAGGCCGAGATGGTCGAAGCCGAAGGCGATGACCGCCCGCGCGGCCTCGGTCATCAGACCGTGTCCCCAATGCGCGGGCGCCAGCCAATAGCCGAGTTCGGCCATATCGGCATGTTCTTGCGGCGTCAGTCCGACCACGCCCACCAGATGATCGGAACCGCGAAGGGTGATGGCCCATACCCATTCCGCAGGCACGATCCGCTCGAGAAAGAATCGGGCGTCGTCCGGAGTATAGGGATAGGGCACGCGCGCCAGCCGACGGGCGACGTCCCAGTCTCCCACCGCGTTCACGATGGCGTCGACGTCACGATCCGCTGGCCGGCGTAGCGACAGTCGCTCCGTTTGCAGGTCGGGGCGGTGATCGAGAAATCTTGGCATGACAGGCTCTCTGCAAGGCATCGGTCCGGATCATGCCTTCGCGGTTCGCATTTGCCGAGGGGCGTTCTTACCGAGCGCTTTGGGGCGGATCGACCTTTATCAAATCAAGAGTTCAAGCGAAGACGCCTTTTTGCGCGCGGAGGCGCGGAGAACGCAGAGAATTCAAGTTCGCGCGGCGGTGCCCCTCACTGATCGTCAGATGAAGAATGAACCCCTGTCGCCCCGCGCACGACATCTCTGCGTCCTCCGCGCCTCCGCGCGAACATAATCTTCGCGCCTTCGCGTCTTCGCGTGAAAATGATTTCCGATCGGCCCTGAGGCCGTTTCACCACGCCCGCTTCGGGAGAGGCGACCATGTGCAGAATGGTGGGGGGTACTTCCCTATCGGAAGGGCGACGCCCCTCCATCAGGCCTTCGGCCTTCCATCTCGCTTTCCAGAGGAGGAGAGGGGCAATGTCGATTGAGCCTAAAAAGGGCGGCAAACGCATCCCCGCGCCGCCGCCCCTTTGTCTGTCCGATCGCCCGCACCGCGCGGACTTGGCGCTTACGCCTCGCTGCGATCCCCATAATTGGCGAGTTCGTCGCCCATGATGCGGGTGACGTGTAGCACGTTGGTCGACCCCGGCGTGCGGAAGGGGACGCCCGCCATCAGCACGACCTGGTTGCCCGCCTCGGCGATGCCGTGGCGCAGCGCCATGCGCTTGGACTTGGCGACCATTTCCTCGAAGGATTCGACGTCGCGGGTGTGGACTGCGTGACAGCCCCAGAGCAGGCCCAGGCGGCGTGCCGTCTCCAACTGCGGCGTCAGGACCAGGATCGGCACCGAGGGCCGCTCACGCGCGACGCGGCGGGCGGTCGATCCGCTGGAGGTGAAGCAGATGATCGCCTTGGACGACACGGTGTTGGTGATCCGGGCCGCCGCCTCGGCCAGCGCGTCGGCGGTGGTGGGGTCGGGGGTCATCGCGGTGAAGTGAATGCGCTCGCCGTGACCGGGATCATTCTCCACCGACACGCCGATCGCGTTCATCATCGCGACCGACTCGACCGGCCACGCACCCGCCGCCGATTCGGCCGACAGCATGATCGCGTCCGCGCCGTCATAGATGGCGGTGGCCACGTCCGACACCTCGGCGCGGGTGGGCGAGGGGCTCTGGATCATCGATTCGAGCATCTGCGTCGCGACGACGACCGGACGGCCCATGCGGCGCGACACCTCGACGATTCGCTTCTGGAGCGGCGGCACCGCCTGGGGCGGCAGTTCGACGCCCAGGTCGCCGCGCGCGACCATCACGCCGTCGCACTGCTCGACGATTTCCTCCAGCCGGTCGATCGCCTGCGGCTTCTCGATCTTGGCGAGCAGTGCGGCGCGCCCCTTGATAAGGCCGCGCGCCTCCATCAGATCCTCGGGTCGCTGGACGAAGGAGAGCGCGATCCAGTCCACGCCCTGTTCGACCGCGAAGGCCAGGTCGGACCGATCCTTCTCGGTCAGCGCGGCCATGGGCAGCACCACGTCGGGGACGTTCAGCCCCTTGTTGTTGGACAGCGCGCCGCCGACCTCGACCAGAGTCGTGATCTTGTCGGCGTCATGGAACGCCACGCGCAGCACGAGCTTGCCGTCGTCGAGCAACAGACGCGCACCCGGCTCGATCGCGGCGAAGATTTCCTTGTGGGGCAGTTCGAC
Source organism: Sphingomonas sp. SORGH_AS_0879 (assembly GCF_030819175.1). Classification (NCBI taxonomy): domain Bacteria; kingdom Pseudomonadati; phylum Pseudomonadota; class Alphaproteobacteria; order Sphingomonadales; family Sphingomonadaceae; genus Sphingomonas; species Sphingomonas sp. SORGH_AS_0879. Next base: position 3,846,707 of record NZ_JAUTBJ010000002.1, on the reverse strand, counting down.
GCGGGTCGCATCGCCCGGCGTCGGATCGCGGTCGAGAACGAAAGTGCTGCCGGTTTCCAGCATCACCTTGCCCTCGGCGAACTTGCCGACGCGCAGCTTCGGGCCCTGAAGATCGGCGAGGATCGTGGTCGGGCGACCGAACCGCTCCTCGAGCGCGCGGATCGCCTGGATCAGCGGAACCTTGGACTGCTGGTCGCCATGGCTCATATTGATTCGGAAGGCGTCGGCCCCTGCCTGAAACAGGGTGGCGATCGTTTCGGGATCGCTGCTGGCCGGGCCAAGCGTGGCGAGGACGCGGACTTTGCGTGAACGCGGTGGGAGGGCCTGGGTCATGATCACATCCTGCTTCTTTGCGGCCAGTGTCCTAAAGCCTAATGCGTTACGATCAACCTAGGAGCGACGAATATGGCCGATACCGTGGATGCATTGAATGCAATCGATGACAAAGCAGCGGCGGCGGCGTTTCGGCGGCTGGTCCTGCATTTGCGTCACCGGACGGACGCGCAGAATGTCGATCTTATGGGGCTGGCGGGCTTTTGCCGCAACTGCCTGTCCGACTGGGTGGGCGAGGCGGCCGGGGTCGACAAGGCGACCGCACGCGAAGCGATCTACGGCATGCCCTATGACCAGTGGAAGGCGGAGCATCAGGTTGAAGCGACGCCGGAGCAACTGGCGCGCATGGCCGAAAGCGTGAAGAGAGGAACCGTTAACGCCCGCTTGAGCCGAGGCCCGGAACCGCCTAGACCCGCGCCGATCCCGACATCCGCGCCGGACCGACCTTGCCCCCGGGCGAGGCCTTGGTCGTGGCGGCGGGGTCATGGGGGCAGACAGGATTTCAAAGGGTTAGAGACATGGCGGACGAGAATTTCGACAGCAGCGGCAATGTGACGGCGGACGAACTGCGCCTGCTGATCGAACGCGCGGAGCGGCTGGAAGAAGAGAAGAAGGGCATTTCGGACGACATCAAGGACGTCTTCGCCGAAGCCAAGGCGCGTGGCTATGACCCCAAGGCGATCAAGAAGATCATGCAGATCCGCAAGAAGAAGCGTGAAGAGTATCAGGAAGAGGAAGCCATCCTCGAAGTGTATATGAAGGCGCTGGGCATGATCTGATCCCGGTTCCGGGTTCGGAGATGCGAAGGGCGGCGGGGCTGGTGGCTCCGTCGCCCTTTTTGTTTGGCAGGCTGTGGAACGTGGCCTTCGACTTCGCTCAGGCTGAACGGAGGGGGATATTGTGGCTGCGCGGGAGACCGCCTGCTACCCTACCCCCCGTTCAGCCTGAGCGAAGTCGAAGGCCAAGGGCAAACCCTTACCCCATCTCCGCCGCTTGGGTCGTCCACCCCAGCCGCGGAATCGTGATCGACCGTTTCCCCGTCAGGTCCGTCCGGCACACGAACAAATCCCGGCTCTCGATATAGGCGATCAGCCGCTTCACCCGGCCCAGCGAACTGGTGCCATAGGTTTCGGCGATCTTGGTATCCGGCGGACAGGGGAGCCCCTCGCGCGCGGCGCGCGCGACCAGCAGGAACGCGCCCAGCATATCGTCGGGGAGCATCCCCGCCAGCGCCAGAGCCTCCTGCCAGTCGGGATCGCTGACATCGAAAATTCCCGCCCGCGCGCAGGACAGGCGGCGCGCGAAGCCGTTCAGGTCGAGCGGCGGCCGGGCCAGCCCCGCCATCCGGCAGCGCACCTGGAAATCCTGGAACAGGACCGAGGCAGGGCGGAAGGTCGATTCGGGGTCGTCGACGATGGCGCGCAGCACCTGTTCATAAATCGCCTCGACCTCGCTCTCGTCCATTTCCGGTGCGGGCGGGGCGGCGGTGGTCGGTAGAGGCGGACGCCCCAGATCGGCCATGAGTTCCTCGGCGGGCACCCGGCGCGGGCGCGGGTCGAAGGTCATCGGCAGGGTCGGCGCTTCCTCGACCGGCGCGAAGAGCAGTTCCTGCAAGTCCGGCGGCGGCGCGTCGGGCAGGGGGGTCAGCTTGGGGCTGCCCGACCGCGCCGAGGTCTCGACCGCGCCGATCTTCACCGTGATCGGCCGCCGCGACACGGCGGGTCCGAGCGCCAGAAAGGTGCCCCGCGCCAGGTCGCGGATCGAGTCGGCCTGGCGCCGCTCCATGCCGAGCAGATCGGCCGCGCGTGCCATATCGATGTCGAGGAAGGTGCGGCCCATCAGGAAGTTGGACGCTTCCGCCGCGACATTCTTGGCCAGCTTGGCGAGTCGCTGGGTCGCGATCACGCCCGCCAGGCCGCGCTTGCGTCCGCGACACATGAGGTTGGTCATGGCCGACAGCGACGCGCGGCGGACCTCTTCCGTCACTTCACCGCCGGTGGTGGGAGCGAACAATTGCGCCTCGTCCACCACCACCAGCGCGGGATACCAATGCTCGCGCGGGGCATCGAACAGCGCGTTGAGGAAGGTCGCGGCGCAGCGCATCTGCCCCTCGATCTCCAGCCCTTCGAGACTCAGGACGACCGAGGCGCGGTGTTCGCGAATCCGCGTGGCGAAACGCCCGACCTCGCGTTCGGCATAGTCGCCCGCTTCGATCACGACATGGCCGTAAGCCTTCGACAAGGTGACGAAATCGCCCTCGGGGTCGATCACCACCTGCTGTACCTGGCCCGCCGATTTCTCGAGCAACCGGCGCAGCAGATGCGACTTTCCCGAGCCCGAATTGCCCTGCACCAGCAGGCGGGTCGCCAGCAGTTCCTCAAGATCGATCGGCACCGACGAGCCACGCTCATCGGTTCCCATATCCACGCGTACCGTCATGACTCTGGCGTTTGGCCGATCAACGCCCCAAGGGGCAAGGCATTTGATTCCCCGAAAGGAGCGCCCTGGCCATGGCCCTGTCGACCGCCGCCGAAATCGCCCGCCGCACATTGGGCAAGCCGGCCCATGAACTGGACGAGGAAGAAGCCCAGGTCATCGCCGATATCGAGTCGGGCCAACTCAGCGCGCGCGACGCCGCCGATGTCGCGGACGAGACCTCGACCTGGGGCGAGAAGCTGGCCGATCGGGTCGCGGCGGTCGGCGGAAGCTGGGGCTTCATCATCGCCTTTTCCGTCATTCTGCTGGGCTGGATGCTGCTCAACTCGGATGTGCTCGGCCATTTCGGGCTGGTCTTCGATCCCTATCCGTACATCTTCCTGAACCTGATGCTCTCGACGCTGGCCGCGATCCAGGCGCCGGTCATCATGATGAGCCAGAACCGGCAGTCGGCGAAGGATCGGCTGGCGGCGAGTCTCGACTATCGCACCAATTTGCGCGCCGAGATCGATATCCTCCGGCTGCATCACAAGCTGGACAATGTCGTCACCGAACGGCTCGACTCGCTGGAAGCGAAGATCGACGGGTTGGCAAATGCCCTTGCGCGGTCGTAGAGAGCGCGTTCATCTCAAGAGGCACCGATGGCAGGCCACAGCAAATTCAAGAACATCATGCACCGCAAGGGCGCGCAGGATAAGAAGCGCTCGGCAGCATTTTCCAAGCTTTCGCGCGAAATCACCGTCGCGGCGAAGATGGGCACGCCCGACCCGGACATGAATCCGCGTCTGCGCGCCGCCGTCAACGCGGCCAAGGCGGCGTCGATGCCCAAGGACAATATCGCCCGCGCGATCGACAAGGCCTCGCGCGGCGATGGCGAGAATTACGAGGAAATCCGCTATGAGGGCTTCGGCCCCGGCGGCGTCAGCCTGATCATCGAGGCGCTGACCGACAATCGCAACCGCACCGCGACGAACGTGCGCACCGCGGTGTCGAAGAATGGCGGCAACCTGGGCACCGCCGGTTCGGTCAGCCATGGCTTCGACCGGATGGGCCTCATCAACTATCCCGCCAGCGCGGGCGATGCCGAGAAGGTTTTCGAGGCGGCGCTGGAAGCGGGTGCCGAGGACGTGACCTCCACCGAGGACGGCCACGAGATCTGGACCGCGCAAGGCGATCTGCACGAAGTCGCCAAGGCGCTGGAGCCCGTGCTGGGCGAGGCGGAAGGTGCCAAACTCGCCTGGCGTCCGCAGACCATGGTCGTGGTCGATGAAGCGGCGGCGGCGACGCTGTTCAAGCTGATCGACACGCTGGACGATGACGACGACGTCCAGACCGTCTGGGGCAATTACGAAGTTCCCGACGAAGTGATGGAAAAGCTGGCCTAACCCAATCCTCCCCAGGCTCTGCCTGGGGAGGGGGACCGCGCGGCATAGCCGCGTGGTGGAGGGGCCAGGCGGCACATACTGACCCCTCCCGAAAGCCCGACATGCCTCCACCCCCCGCCATCATCCTCGGCCTCGACCCCGGCCTCGGCACCACCGGCTGGGGGGTGATCGCGGTGGAGGGCAACCGGCTGCGCCACGTCGCCAACGGCCAGATCAAGACCGAGCCGTCGATGGTGCTTCCCCGGCGTCTCGCGAACCTCCACGCCGCGCTCTACGACGTGATCCGCCAGCAACAGCCCGACGGCGCGGCGGTGGAAGAGGTGCTGGGCAACAGCAACGCGCAATCGACGCTGAAGCTGGGCCAGGCGCGCGGCATCGTCCTGCTCGCGGCGGCGCAGGCGGGGCTGGTCGTCGGGGAGTATCACCCCAGCATCGTCAAGAAGGCGACGGTCGGCACCGGCGGCGCGGACAAGAAACAGGTGCAGGCAATGGTCGGCCACTTGCTGCCGGGCGTGAAGCTGACCGGCCCTGATGCGGCGGATGCGCTGGCGGTGGCGATCACCCATGCGCATCATCTGGCCAGCGCGCGGGCGATGCAGCGGCGGGCTTCGGCGATATAGGAATTTTGGTTCGCGCGAAGCCGCGATGCCGCGAAGAAGAAGGTGGTTTCGCGCAGAGGCGCAGAGAGCGCGGAGCTGGCGTCCTGTTTGGCGCATTATCCGCTTCACTCACTGATCGCGATTGAAGGGCCGCTGGCGCGGCGGGCATAACAGCTCTGCGTCCTCTGCGCCTCTGCGCGAACAATCCTTCTTTTCTGTCTTCGCGGCTTCGCGTGAACTGTATTCGCGCGCCCACTCACGCGCCGAAGGGCGTGACGAAAGCCCCGTTTTGTTCTAACCCACTCTCATGATCGCGCATCTCAAGGGACGTTTGGATTCCACCGGTATCGACCATGCCGTCATCGATGTCGGGGGGGTCGGCTATCTGGTCGGCGCTTCGGCGCGCACCCTGTCCGCCATCGGCCCGGTGGGGGAGGCGGCGATGCTGCATACCGAGATGCTGGTGTCGGAGGATTCGATCCGGCTGGTCGGTTTCGCCAGCGCCGATGAGCGCGACTGGTTCCGTTTGCTGACCGGCGTGCAGGGCGTGGGCGCGCGGGTGGCGCTGGCGATCCTGTCGGCGCTGGAGCCCGCCGACCTGATGCGGGCGATCGCCAGCGGCGACAAGGCGATGGTCGCGCGCGCCAATGGCGTCGGGCCCAAGCTCGCCCAGCGGATCGTGATGGAGTTGAAGGACAAGGTCGGCGGGATCGTGCTGGCGCCGGGTTCGGGCGGCGGCATGGCGGCCCCGGTCGGGGCGGGGGCGGACGCGGTGTCGGCGCTGCTCAACCTCGGCTTCCGACCCGCCGAGGCGAGCGCGGCGGTGGCGGCGGCGGAAGAGGAACTGGGGGCGGCGGCCTCACTGGATGCTCTGGTTCGGCTGGCGCTGCGCAAGGCGGCGAAATAGGCGGGGTTGGGGCGTGGGCTTCGACTTCGCTCAGCCTGAAACGGCTGGTGGGATAAGGCTTTTCCAACCTCCGTTCGGGCTGAGCGAAGTCGAAGCCCACGGGAATCCGCTAACCCAACAACCCCGGCACCTCCCGCCCCGCGAAATGCGCCTCCAGATTGGCGACGACCATCTCCGCCATTGCCGCCCGACCCTCCCGCGTCGCGCTGCCCTGATGCGGGGCGAGCACGACATGGTTCATCCGACGCAGCGCATAGGGCACTTCGGGCTCGTCGACGAAGACATCCAGGCCCGCTCCCGCGATCCGGTGCGCCTCCAGCGCGGCGATCAGCGCGTCTTCGTCCACCAGGCTGCCCCGCGCGATATTGACCAGCACCCCGTCCGCGCCCAGCCGGTCGAGCACCTCGGCATCGACGACCCCGCGCGTCTCCGCTCCGCCCGGTGCGGCGAGGATCAGCACGTCGCTCTCCTCCGCCAGTTGCGGCAGATCGGGTACGAACCGCCATGCCACCGGCTTTTCCGAACGGGTGGTGTAGAGAATCTCCCCGGCGAAGGGGGCAGCGCGTTTCGCAATGGCCTGACCGATCCGGCCCAGCCCGAAAATCCCGATCCGCCGTCCGCTTGCGCGACGCCCCAGCGGCACGGTCCAATTGCCCATCCGCAGCGCCCGGTCATTGGCCGCGATCCGCCGGTCCACCGCCAGCCACAGCGCGATGGCCTGATCCGCGACATCGTCGGTCAGCGCGTCGGGGGTGATCGCGATGCGGATACCCCGCGCGGCGGTCGCGTCCCGGTCGATGCCGTCGAAGCCGACGCCGTGCACCGCGATGATCTGCAATTCCGGCAAGCGATCGAGCAGCGCGGCGTCGACCGTCATCATGCCCCCGCCGACAATGGCGCGGGTGGTCGGCGGCGGCGTGTCGCGATGGAGCGTGAAGCATTCGGCCAGCGCGATTTCCAGGGCGGGCGGGATGGCGGTCGCCAGAAAGATGTCCTGCGGCATGGCGTCTGATCTAACGCAATTTTCGTCCCAAGTCCGCCATCCAGGTTGGTATCCGTGCCGCACCGGCTGTCCCTGTGGCCCATCCGCTGCTATGTTCGTGCAATGTTCGCCGATACCGTCACGATCCCCATGCTCGACAGGCCCGTCATCCTCTCGCTAGGGCCCATGTCGTGACCGACCAAGACCGACTCTTGTCCGCCAGCCGCCGTCCCGAGGATGTCGACGCCGCGCTCCGCCCCAAGAGCCTGGACGAGTTCGTCGGGCAGCAGGCGGCGCGCGACAACCTTCGCGTCTTCATCCAGGCGGCGCGCGGGCGCGGCGATGCGCTCGACCATGTGCTGTTCTTCGGCCCGCCGGGGCTGGGCAAGACGACGCTGGCGCAGATCATCGCGCGCGAAATGGGGGTGGGCTTCCGCGCGACTTCCGGCCCGGTCATCGCCAAGTCTGGCGATCTCGCCGCGCTGCTGACCAACCTCGAAGACGGCGATGTGCTGTTCATCGACGAAATCCACCGGCTGCAACCGGCGGTCGAGGAAGTGCTGTACCCCGCGATGGAGGACCGCGTCCTCGACCTGATGATCGGCGAGGGGCCGTCCGCCCGCTCGGTGCGGATCGACCTGCCGCGCTTTACGCTGGTGGGCGCGACGACGCGGCAGGGGCTGCTGACCACGCCGCTTCGCGATCGCTTCGGCATTCCGGTGCGCCTGCAATTCTACACGGTCGAGGAACTGACCCGCGTCGTCACCCGCGCCGCGCGGTTGCTAGACCTGCCCATTTCCGAGGACGGCGCGATCGAGGTGGCGCGGCGCTCGCGGGGCACGCCGCGTATCGCGGGGCGGTTGCTGCGCCGTGTCCGCGACTTCGCCAGCGTGGCGGGGCATGAGATCGTCCATGCGGCGGCGGCGGACCAGGCGCTCAACCGGCTGGAGGTCGATGCGCTGGGGCTGGACGCGATGGACCGGCGCTATCTGACGATGATCGCGGATGTCTATCGCGGCGGGCCGGTGGGGGTGGAGACGCTCGCCGCCGGGCTGTCCGAGCCGCGCGACACGATCGAGGAGGTGATCGAGCCGTTCCTGATCCAGCTTGGCCTGCTGGCGCGGACGGCCCGCGGGCGTATCCTGAATGCGGGGGGATGGAAGCATCTGGGGCTGAACCCGCCGGTGGGGTCGCAGGATGGGTTGTTCGACGCATAGGCGTGGCGTCAGTCCTCCGCCCGCCGTTCATCCACGATCTCAGCGCCCGTTCAGCGTGAGCGAAGTCGAAGGCCACGGACCGGACCGTCGACACTAGCGGAAATGTGGCGGGCCGTCTGGCGTGGCCTTCGACTTCGCTCAGGCTGAACGGAGGTGGGTGCAGGGACCGCCGCAGGATGTGGTCCATAGTATTATCCCTATAATACACTTGAACCCAGGCCTCATCCCCTCCACACTAGACACGCGCTTTTGGAGACTTTGGAATGGCCACGACCGCCGATACCGTGACGCAGGAAAAGGGGCTGACGCTGACGCCGCCCGATCCCGTGCCCATGGTCGCGCCCTCCCAGGCCGCCGGGCTGGTGCCCGTGGACGACAAGACCCGGACCCAGTTGGAGCAGAAGGTCGACGGCTTCGTCGCCGAACTGATCGCGCAGGACGTCAACAGCCCCGAATTCGGCCGCCGCGTCGATGCGATCACCGCGATGGGGCAGAAGGAAATCCGCGAGGCGGCGGGCCAGTCCAATCGCTTCCTCGATCGCCCGGTCAAGGCGATGGACGGCGAGACCGGCGTCGGCAAGGACCTGACCGAGTTGCGCCGCGTGGTCGAAAGCCTCGACCCCGGCAAGCAGGGCAATCTGTCCGCGCCGCGCAAGCTGCTGGGCATCATCCCCTTCGGCAACAGGATGCGCGACTATTTCGACGGCTATCGCTCGTCGCAGTCGCATATCGCCGCGATCCTGAAGAGCCTGGCCTCGGGCCGCGACGAATTGCTGATGGACAATGCCGCGATCGATACCGAGCGCGCGAATCTCTGGTCCGCCATGGGGCGGCTGGAGCAGATGATCCATCTGTCCAAGACGATGGACGCCAAGCTGGAGGATACCGCCAACGAACTGGATCACACCGATCCCGCCAAGGCGAAGGCGATCCGCGAGACCGCGCTGTTCTACACCCGCCAGCGGACCCAGGACCTGCTGACCCAGATGGCGGTGACGGTGCAGGGCTATCTGGCGCTCGACCTGGTCAAGAAGAACAATGTCGAACTGGTGAAGGGCGTCGACCGCGCCTCGACCACCACCGTCTCGGCCCTGCGCACCGCCGTCACCGTGGCGCAGGCGCTGGCCAACCAGAAGCTGGTGCTCGACCAGATCACCGCGCTCAACAGCACCACCGCCAACATCATCGACTCGACCGGCAAGCTGCTCCGCAGCCAGACCGCGCAGATCCACGAGCAGGCGGCGGCCTCGACCATTCCGCTGGAGACGCTGCAACGCGCCTTCCAGAACATCTATGACACCATGGACGCGATCGACAGCTTCAAGCTGAAGGCGCTCGATTCGATGAAGACCACGGTCAACACGCTGGGCCAGGAGGTCGAGAAGTCGAAGGGCTATATCGCCCGCGCCGAGGGGGCACAGAATCCGCAACTGACCAGCGGCGCATCGTCGTTCAAGCTGGAGGCGCTGTAAGGTCGTGACCACCCCCCGCTCGAACGAGGTCGATGCCCAGATCGAGCGTGCGCGCGAAGTGATGGCGCGCATCTCGCAGGATTATCGGGGCCAGGCGGAGCAGACCGTCAAGCGGGTGCGTCGCCGTGCCCGTTCGGCGCTCCAGCGGCTGATCCTGATCGCGGTCGCCAATGCGATCATCCTGATCGCGGCGATGGTGACGGGGCTGATCCTGCCCGGGGGGATCGGCATTTTCGGGGCGCTGGCGGCGATGATGCTGATGCTGGCGGTAACGCTGGCCATCGCATTGGCCCCCGCCGCGCGCGCGCCGACCCCCGCCAAGCTGGCGCAGGTCGATATCAAGGCGCTGCCCGCCCAGACCGAGCGCTGGCTGGAGGCGCAACGGCCCCTGCTGCCCGCACCCGCCGTGCAACTGGTCGACCGGATCGGACGGCGGCTGGATACGCTGTCGCCGCAACTGGCGGGCGTCGACAACGACACCGCCGAGGCGATGGAGGTCCGCCGCCTGATCGGCGAACAACTCCCCGCCTTCCTGCGCGACTATGAACGCGTGCCCGAACCGCTCCGTCGGGTCGAACGCAACGGCCGTACCCCCGACGCGCAACTGGTCGATGGCCTCAAGCTGATCGAGCAGGAAATCGGCGACATGACCCAGCGACTGGCCCAGGCCGATCTCGACAGTCTGTCGACGCGCGGGCGATTCTTGGAAATGAAATATCGCGAGGAAAAGGCGGAATGAGTGCGCGCGCGGCGGCGGTGGTGTTGATGATGCTCCCCACCGCCGCGATGGCGCAGGACGGGCCGAGCAAGGCGGATTTCGTGGCCGCCAGCGCTGCGGGGGATCGGCTCGATACCGGTCGTTATCTGGACGCGGCAGAGGCATTGCGTCCACTGGCTTTCGATGCGGCGGGCAAACCAAAGCCTGGCTTTGTCCACGATCAATGGGCGGAACTGTACGCGCTGATGACCGCCGAGCCGGTCGATCCGGAGCCGTCACCTGCCGAGGACGCGGAGGCCAAGGCCATGGCGGAGCGCGTGGCGGGGGCGATCTTGCGGGATGCGATTTCCGAGATCGTTGCGCGTGCCGCCAAGACCCGTGTGGTCATTCTCAACGAAAATCACGGACTCCCACGCGATCGTGCCTTCGCGCTGGAGGTGGCGCGGGCGCTTCGACCGCTGGGCTATTCCGTCCTGGCGGCAGAAACCTTCATGGTCGGCGACAAGGGTGTCGCCATGTCGAAGCTGACCAAGCAGGGCTATCCGACACAGAGGACGGGCTATTATACGCATGATCCCGTCTTCGGCGATTTTGTTCGCCAGTCGCTGGCGCTGGGCTATCGACCACTAAGCTATGAACAGACGGAGGAGGAGCGGGGCAAGCCGACTGGCCGGACGGAGAGCATCGCCCGGCGTGAAGAGGCGCAGGCCAATCATCTGGCACAGGCGTTGGCCGCCGACCCCAAGGCCAAATTCTTCGTCTATGTCGGTTTCAGCCATGTCACCGAGCAACCAATTGACGGGCCGGACGACGCCAAGGAACGTTGGATGGCCACGCGGCTGATGGCCAAGACGGGTATCGATCCCCTGACCATCGATCAAACGATTCTGGGGCCGCTGATGGGCGGTTCCAACGGGCTGGCGCGTCGTGCTCTGGCAGCCAGGACGGTGGCGCGATCGGTCGTGCTGTTCGACGGTGAGCATCCCATGACGGTCGGCCAATATGCCGGGGCGGTCGACCTGCAAGTCTATCACCCCGAAACCCGCATGGTGAAGGGGCGTCCCGACTGGCTGGCGGCGATGAATCGGCGACCCATGGTGATTCCGGCGGGCTTCGTGCCGCAAAAGGGCGAGCGACTGGTGCAGGCCTTCATCGCGGGCGAGAGCGACGATGCGATTCCGCTCGATCAGGTGTTACTGCGCGCCGGTGAGGATGTGCCCTCGCTGCTGGTGCCGGGCGACAAGCCGTTGCGGCTGGTGACGCAGGACCCTACTTCGCCCAAGCCCTGAGCCGCTCACGATGGCGGCAGGATTGCCCCCAAATGAAAAGAGGCTGCCGGGACGTCATCGCGACGGCCCCGGCAACCCCTAAACATGGTCAGCGGCCGGAGAGCTCCAGCCCGGGAGACCATGTGGGCCTCATGACATCAGGCGCGACCGTTGATTGGGGGAGGATACCCCCCGAATCACGCCCATCGATGTCAGAAGCCGGTCCCCCGAACGAACTGAACCGACCCCATTGCTGAACCATGAGACATCGGATCACCTCCTTTCGCTAGTGGATAGCCAACGCGCCCCTTTGAAGAACGCCATTACAATGTGCGTAGTCGGACGCGCATAAACAAGACTTGAAATGCAACGATGTTTGGCCGACCATCTTGCGCCGCCGAACATCGGCTCCTCAGCCCCGGCAATCCTCGATCACCCGCCCGATCTCGGCATAGGCGGGGATGACCAGCGGGACCTGGCCCTGCTGCTCCATCGTGAACCGGCCCCGGCTGAACGCCATGGCATCCAGCAACGGGTCGTTGGCCGTCAGCACCATCTCCGCGCCCGTGGCGACCGCCTGGGCGGCGAGGACCTTGGTCGTGCTGGAGGTGCGGATGGTGACGCTTCCCGCGATCGAGGCGGGGCGGCTCAGCCGGACCTGCCGGGTGCGGGGATCGCAGGTCAGCGACAGGCGGGTGACGCCCTCCGTGCCGAACGCGGCGCCCGATCCTTGCGCGGTCCGCTGATACCGCCAGTCGCCCGGCGTCAACGGCCAGTCGCGCCAGTCCGAGCCGAGTACCGGACGCGGCGTCGGCGGCAGGGGCTGGGGCGTGTGACGTACCGGCGGCGGCGCCTCGGGGCGCGGGGTGGCGGGGATACAGCCCGACAGGGCGGCAGCCGCGACCATCGTCGGGGCAAGGGGGGCAAGGGACAGGCGACGCATCGTGTCCAGCCTATGGGCGAGGGGGCGTTCGGGCTCAACCCTGTGCTGCGGCGGACCGTGCCGATGCGGCGGGCATCGGAACCGTGCCTCGCTCTGGCGGGTTTTGAGGGCGATAAACGGAGGTTAAGAATGGCCGATCACGACACGCCGACCCTGATCCTGGTCCAATCCAACGTCGCGGGGACGTTGAAGCTGGAAAGTCGCGACGGCGACACGATCGGCAGCGTCTATTCCTTCATGGTCCACAAGCGTTCGGGCCGGGCGACGCATGCGGTGCTGGCGCTGGGCGGCTTTCTGGGCATGGGCAAGAGCTTCTATCCGGTGCCGTTCAGCCTGTTGCAGTTCGATCCGGTGAACGATCAATATGTCATCACCGTCGACCGCCGCTTGCTGGAGGGCGGGCCGAGTTGGGCCAACAACGCGCCGATCTTCGATCAGGCTTATGCCGACCGGGTGGCGGGCTATTATGGGGTGGGGACGGAGAATCTGGATTTGGGGTGATTTTTTGAGGGATGTGCTTGTGGCGATGCCCTCCCCCATCCCCTCCCGCCTGCGGGAGGGGCGTGCCCGGTGCAGCGTTTGGAATCTCCCGGACGTAATGCCCTGACGATCACCCGGTAACGCACCCCTCCCGCAGGCGGGAGGGGATGGGGGAGGGCAAACGCCAAGCAACCCCCACCCCCGAAAATCAATTCGCCTTCCGCCCGCTGGCGAACTTCTTGCTCTTGCCGAACCGCGTCTTGCGCGTCCCCGGCTTGCCCTCGTTCGACCGGCCCATGATCGGTGCCTTCTGCTCATGGACGGGCAGGCCGAGTTCCTCATTCTCCAACTGGCGGATTTCGTCGCGCAACCGCCCGGCTTCCTCGAATTCGAGGTCGGCGGCGGCCTTGCGCATCTTCTTTTCGAGTTCCTCGATATAGGCGCGCAGATTATGGCCGACCATGTGCGGACGATCCTCATCGATCGGCACGGTCACCTGATCGCCCGACGCCACATGCGCGATGATGTCGCCGATCTGGCGGCGGATCGTCTGCGGCGTGATGCCGTGCTGGGTATTATACGCCATCTGCTTCTCGCGACGCCGTGACGTCTCGGACATGGCGCGTTCCATCGATCCGGTGATCCGGTCGGCATAGAGGATCACCCGGCCATCGACGTTGCGCGCCGCGCGCCCGATCGTCTGGATCAGCGAAGTCTCCGAACGCAGGAACCCTTCCTTGTCCGCGTCGAGGATCGCGACCAGCCCGCATTCGGGAATGTCCAGCCCCTCGCGCAGCAGGTTGATGCCGATCAGCACGTCATAGACGCCCAGCCGCAGATCGCGGATCAACTCGATACGCTCCAGCGTCTCGACATCGGAGTGCATGTAGCGGACCTTGATCCCCGCCTCGTGCATATATTCGGTCAGATCCTCCGCCATCCGCTTGGTCAGCGTGGTGACGAGGGTGCGGTAACCGAGTTCGGTCGTCTTGCGCGCCTCGATGATAAGATCCTGCACCTGCTCCTCGACCGGCTTGATCTCGACCGGGGGGTCGATCAGCCCGGTGGGGCGGATGACCTGTTCGACGAAGACGCCGCCGGTCTGCTCCATCTCCCAATGGCCGGGCGTGGCCGAGACGCTGACCGTCTGCGGGCGCATCGCGTCCCATTCGTTGAAGCGCAGCGGCCGGTTGTCGATCGCGGAAGGCAGGCGGAAGCCATATTCGGCCAGCGTGATCTTGCGCCGATGGTCGCCGCGCGACATGCCGTTGATCTGGCCGATAGTGACATGGCTTTCGTCGACGAACAGCACCGCGTTTTCGGGGAGATATTCGAACAGCGTAGGCGGCGGCTCGCCGGGCAGGCGGCCGGTCAGGAAGCGGCTGTAATTCTCGATGCCGTTGCACGATCCGGTGGCGGCGATCATCTCAAGGTCGAAATTGGTCCGCTGTTCGAGCCGCTGGCGCTCCAGCAGCTTGCCCTCGATCTCCAGTTCCTTGAGCCGCTCGGTCAGTTCGAATTTGATCGCCTCGACCGCCTGCTTCATCGTCGGGCCGGGGGTCACATAGTGGCTGTTGGCGTAGATGCGCACCGAATTCAGGCTGGCCGACTTCTTGCCGGTCAGCGGATCGAACTCGACGATCTCCTCGATCTCATCGCCGAAGAAGGACACGCGCCAGGCCGAGTCCTCATAGTGCGAGGGGAAGATTTCCAGATTGTCGCCCTTCACCCGGAAATTGCCACGCATGAAGGCGGCGTCATTGCGCTTATATTGCAGGGCAACGAGCTTGCGGATGATCTCGCGCTGGTCGACGCTCTGCCCCTTCTTCAAATCGAAGATCATCGCCGAATAGGTTTCGACCGAGCCGATACCGTAAAGGCACGATACCGACGCCACGATGATGACGTCGTCGCGCTCCAGCAGCGCACGGGTGGCCGAGTGGCGCATCCGGTCGATCGACTCGTTGATCGAGCTTTCCTTCTCGATATACGTGTCCGACCGGGGCACATAGGCCTCGGGCTGGTAATAGTCGTAATAGCTGACGAAATATTCGACCGCGTTGTTGGGGAAGAAGTTCTTGAACTCCCCGTACAACTGCGCAGCCAGGATCTTGTTGGGTGCGAGGATCAGGGCGGGGCGCTGCAACTCCTCGATGACCTTGGCCATGGTGAAGGTCTTGCCCGAGCCGGTGACGCCCAGCAGCACCTGATCCTTGTCGCCCGCGCGCGCCGCCGCGGTCAGTTCCCGAATCGCGGCGGGCTGGTCGCCGCTGGGGGTATATTCGGTGACCAACTCGAACCGCTTGCCCCCTTCGGCCTTTTCGGGGCGCGACGGGCGGTGGGGAATGAAACTGACCCCGGTTTCGGGTTCGTCGAGGGTGGTGCGGATCTGGATCGCCATAAGGGGAATATGGTCCCGGTTGCGCTTTTGTTCCAGTGGTTCCGGTGTTGAGGCGTGGGCTTTGACTTCGCTCAGCCTGAACGGAGGTTGGGATCGGGGCCGGACACAAAATCCCGTTCAGCCTGAGCGAAGTCGAAGGCCAAGGGTATCCCTCCGCCTATCGCAACGCCCGAACCTGCGCCGTGTGGAGACACGCTTGCATCGCCGCATCGCTCGTCCGCCCCGCCGTGCTCCCGGCCCGGAAAGGCCCGACCTCCACCGGCTCGCCCATCCGGACCGCCGCAAAGTGCCCCCGCTCGCCCGAACAGCGCATCGCCGCATCGAGCAGTTTCGGCGGCGTATCATAGGCCTCGTAGGACAGGCGGAAGGTGCCCCAATGGATCGGGATCGCCGTCGAAGCGCCCAGTCGCTCGAAAATCTGCACCGCCTGCGGCGGGCCGATATGGCTCCCCGATGCCATCTGGCCGGGCACGAAGCGGAACGCGCCGATGGGGAGCAGGGCCAGGCGCACGGGGCCCAGCTTCGCGGCTTCCTCGGGCCAGCGTCCGTCGCCCATGCCGGTATCGCCGGCAAAGAAGATGTTCCCGCCCGGCAGCTTGACGACGAAACTCGACCAGAGCGCGCGGTTGCGGTCGGCGAACCAGCGGCTGCCCCAATGATGGTTGCGCGTCACCACCACCGAGACACCCGGCTTGATGACCCTTTCCCGCCCCCAGTCGAGCGCGGTGGCGGGCACGCCGACCTGGCCGATCACGCTGTCATTGCCCAGGCTGGTGACCACCAGCGGCCGGTCGCGTTGCCACAGCCTTTTGAGAGCCGCCTGATCCAGATGGTCGTAATGATTGTGGCTGATGACGACGAGATCGATTTTCGGCAGGTCGTCGAACGCCACGCCCGGCTTCGCCACACGCTTCGGGCCGAAGCCGAAGGGCCCGGCACGCTCGGCATAGATGGGGTCGGTCAGGATGTTGAGGCCCTGGGTCTGGACCAGCACGGTCGCATGGCCGATCCAGGTCGCGACCATGCGCTGTCCCTCGACACGGGGTTCGGGCCTGGAGGCGCGGACCGCCACCGTCTCCGGCCAAGCGGGGCGTCCGTCATCGCCGGTCAGTTGCCGCCAGAGAAACCCGCCCCGTCCGCCCCGCGTCGGCATCCGCAACGTGTCCGCATCGCCATCGGGGTTGAAGAAGCGCTCGCCATCATAATGGCCGCTCTCCGGCCCCTCATAATAAAGGCGGTCGAGATAATGCGGCACGATCGTCGCCGCCAGGCCGATCAGGATGAGGATCAGCGCCAGTCCCTTGGCGATCCGGCGGACGATCCTCATGCCGTCCCGCCGGGAGCGGGGAGGATAGGCTCGGCAAAGCGCATGGAAATGCTCCTGGGATCAGCGACGGCCACGCGCGACACGGGCCTGCCACAGCATAAGAAGCGGAACGACGCCCAGTTCCATCGCCAGCCCCAGTCGATGTCCCGTCGACGGCGCTCCAACCGTCGCCCAGGACAGGGCGCGCGCCAGGCCGCCCGCGACGACCAGCAGCCCGAGCCACCGAAACCGCGCGTCCTTGCGCTCGATCGCGGGGATGCAGGTGACGAACGCCAGTCCCAGTCCCAGGAAGATGCCGGAGACATAGCGGAACTGGCTGTCCAGATCGGTCGGGATCACCGACGCGCCGCCCAGCCAGACAGGCCCCTGCACCACGCTGATCCCCCCGATGGAAAGGGGGACGAGGCAGGCGATCGCGACCACCAGTTGCAGCGCGCGCCGTTCGATGGCGTGGCGGCTCAATCCAGGATTTCCTTGCGAACATGGATCGCGCGCAGCGAAATGCGGACCTCGATCATGAAGGCGATCAGGCACATCGTCAGCAGCGTGACCGACAGGACGAAGGCCAGCGCGATCCAGGTGCCGATATGGAATTTGCCGAGATTGGCGATAAACAGCACTGCGATGACGATGCACGCCATCACCGCACTCGACACCGCCAGGAACAGGGCGGCGTTGATGATCGACATGCGCCGGTCGAGCAGCCGCAGTTCCCATTTGTGGCGCATCCGCTCGGGGCTGTCATCGACCTTGTGGATCATCATCTCCAGCCCGCGCGCCCGGTCGATCACCCGCGCCAGCCGTCCCGCCAGTACGTTCAGCAACTGCCCGATCGCGGCGAGCAGGAAAACGGGGGCCAGCGACAGTTGAATGGTCTGGGCGATGGTGGCGACGGCGGGCAATGTGGGCATCGCCGGAAATGGTGGCGTGCCGGGCGGCTCGGGGCAAGGGGGAAGTGTCCGGATCGCTTTCCTCCCGATCGTTCCTCTGCGAAAGAAGGTCCGTTGCCCAAAAGCATATACCACCCCGGCCCCCGCCGAGGGGGTGATGTATGAGTTCGCGGAGGAATCCAGGCAGGGAGGGACGTAAGATCAGGCCTTCGCCAGCATCTTCTCCGCGCTGGTCTTCACGAATTCGCCGATGGGTCCGGCCATCATCGACAGCATCATCGGGATCGCGACGGTGCCGGAGATCGCGCGGTCGGCGATGTTCATGTCCGCCTTCACCGTCTGGCCCATGGCGATGATGGTCAGCATCAGCCGGTCGTCGGCGGCCCATTCGGAGATCACCTGGCCACCGCCGGGAATCTTGGATTCCAGCTTGGGCAGTCCCTGTTCGATCCGGCGACGCGCCTCGGCATGACCCAGTTCATGGGGAATGTCGAAATTGACCGATGCCATGTCGCTTCACTCTTTCTCATCTTGTGGGAACGGGGCGGACTGGCGTGACCTGACGTAAGCGTCAAGCACCCGGTGCCTAATGTCGATCAGGAAGGACGAGCGGGATGTCAGGTGGTTGGAGCGGGTAACGGGAATCGAACCCGTGTATTCAGCTTGGAAGGCTGCTGCACTACCATTGTGCTATACCCGCTCAATATCCAGCGCCGTGATCGACCCTAGCCGATGGGCGGGGATGGTGGAAGGGACTGGATTCGAACCAGTGTACGCTCACGCGGGCAGATTTACAGTCTGCTGCCTTTAACCACTCGGCCACCCTTCCGGGGTGTCGCTCCACCGGAGCGAGGCGGGCCCAATGCCGAAGCTGAACGCGGCTGTCAACGCCGTTTTGCGGGTTTTCGCGCCTCCCCGCTTGATCCGGTTGCTTGCATCGCGCGGGATCGGGACATAGCCTCTGACCCAATATCAGTCCAACCGGGGTTTCGTTTCCTATGCGCGTTTCCTTGCTCGCCGCCGTCGCGGCGATCGCCTTGCTGCCTGTCGCCACTGCCACCGCGCAGGACCGCAGCGCCGCCAATCGCATCATCGACGAGGGCATGAACCACAGTCAGGTCATGCAGACCGCGCAGCATCTGACCGATGTGATCGGCCCGCGCATGACCAACAGCCCCGCGATGCGCGCCGCCGAGGGCTGGACCGCCGAGCGGTTCCGCCAATGGGGGCTGAAGAACGTTCATAAGGAGGGTTTTCCTTTCGGACGCGGCTGGTCGATCGAGCGGGCGAGCGTGCGGATGGTCTCGCCCCGCCCGCTGCAACTGACCGCGATTCCCATCGCCTGGACGCCCGCCACCAACGGCGCGGTCACCGCCCCCGTGATCGTCGCGCCGATGAAGCGGGAGCGCGATTTCGACAAGTTTCGGGGGCAGTTGCGCGGCAGGATCGTGATGGTGTCGATGCCCGGCACCGGCGACGAACCCGGCACCGCGCCCTTCCGCCGCCTGTCGGGCGAGGACATCGCCAAGCTCGACGTGTACGTCCAGCCCGAGCATGATCCCGAAACCGCCGACCGCCGGTTGAAGCGGCTCGACTTCTCGCAGAAGCTGGACGCGTTCCTGAAGGCCGAGGGCGCGGTCGCCTATGTCACCCAGAGCTATCGCGACGGCAAGCTGCTGCACGGTGAAGGCTATCTGTTCGGGCGCGGCGAGACGCCCGCCGTGCCGGGCATCGAACTGGCCGCCGAGGATTATCGACGCCTCGCCCGGTTGGCCAAGGCTGGCCCCGCGCCGACCATCGAGGTGCTCAGCGACGTCCGCTACGATGACAGCGACGAGAATGCCTACAACATCATCGCCGAGATTCCCGGTACGGACCCCAAGGCCGGCTATGTGATGGCGGGCGCGCATCTCGATAGCTGGGTCGCGGGCGACGGCGCGGCGGACAATGCGGCGGGCAGCGCGATGGTGATGGAAGCCGCGCGTATCCTCGCCGCCACCGGCCAGCGGCCGAAACGCACCATCCGCTTCGCGCTCTGGTCGGGTGAGGAGCAGGGCATTCTCGGCTCCATGGCCTATGTCGAGCAGCATCTGGCGACGCGCGGGCGGCCGGGCGATGCGCCGCAGTCGGGCCTGAAGCGCTATTATGGCTGGACCAATCGCTGGCCGATTAGCCCCAAGCCCGGTTACGGCGACCTTGCCGCGTACTTCAACATCGACAATGGCTCGGGCAAGCTGCGCGGAATCTATGCCGAGAACAACCCGGCGGCGGTGCCGATGCTCAAGGAATGGCTGTCGCCCTATGCCGCGATGGGGGCGGGCAATGTCGTGCAGCGGACCACCGGCGGCACCGACCATGTCTTCATGCAGGCGGTCGGCGTGCAGGGGTTCCAGTTCATCCAGGACCCGCTGGATTATGGCAGCCGCATCCATCACAGTTCGGCCGATACCTTCGACCATTTGAAGGGCGACGACATGCGCCAGGTCTCGGTCGTGCTCGCGGGGGTCTTGCTCGCGGCGGCGAATGCGGACAAGGCATTGCCACGTCCGCCGGTTCCGACCCAACCGGCAACGACCAAGCCCTTCGACTATACGGACAATGACGACTGATGGCACGCCGAGGACATCGCCCCAGCCAGGCTTCTTCCAACCGCCCACGCTTTTGGGGACGGCATGCGGTGACGGCGGCGCTCGCCAACCCCAACCGCACGGTGCGAAAGATCTGGGGCACGCGCGAGGCGCTGGCCGCGCTCGACCTGCCGCCGGTGGTGCCGATCACCTATGCCGATGCGGCCGATCTGGGGCGCCTGGTCCCCGCCGATGCGCCGCATCAGGGATTGGTGGCCGAAGTCGATCCGCTGGAGGATATGTGGCTGGGCGACCTGCTGCACGAGGGGCAGGATGACCAGCGGCCGCTGGTGGTGCTCGACCAGGTGACCGACCCGCACAATGTCGGTGCGATCCTGCGTTCGGCGGCGGCGTTCGACGCGTTGGGCATCGTGACCCAGGACCGGCACGCGCCGCCCGAATCGGGCACGGTCGCCCGCTCGGCCAGCGGCGCGCTGGAGACGGTGCCGTGGATTCGCGTGGTGAACCTGGCGCGCGCGCTGGAGGAGATCGCGGAAGCGGGCTTCTGGCGCATCGGCCTGACCGGCCATGCCAATCAGACGCTGGCGCAGGCGATGGGGACGCAGCGCATCTGCATCGTGCTGGGCGCGGAGGGCGAGGGGATGCGGCAGAATACCGAGGCGCATTGCGACGAACTCGCCAAGCTGCCGATCAGCCCGAAGGTGGAGAGCCTGAACGTCTCCAACGCGGCGGCGATCGCGCTGTACGCGGTGGCGGCGCGGTGATTTGTGAGGGCGGCGGGGGTGGTCCTGCCGCCTTTTCGTTCGCGCAGAGGCGCGGAGGGCGCAGAGGGGTTTGGGGCAAGCGCCGGGCGTGCGCTTCGACTTCGCTCAGCGTGAACGGCTGTCGGTCGTGTTGGCGGGGTATTCGGGGCGGGTAGGTTCCAGAAGATCCGCTCCCAGCCTCCGTTCAGCCTGAGCGCAGTCGAAGGCCATGGGCATGTGGTTCGCGCGGAGACGCGGAGGCGCGGAGATTGTGAATCCGGCCGCAAGGCCTCTCCAGCCCTGTCGGCCGCCGCAAAGTCTCCCGGTCGCGAGGGCGGCCTTCGCTGGCCCTATACCGGACATCTCCGCGCCTCCGCGCGAACAAAAACTCCGAGGAGGCTGCGAGCCCAAGTTACGCCGTTCCGTCCGGGCCCCGGCGCAAAAAAGAGGCGGGGCCATCGCCCCGCCCCCCGCGTTCTCGCGAAATGCCCGATCAGTCCTCTGCCGCGATCCGCACGCGCATCCCGTCCTGTGCCGCACCGAAGGGCAACTGGCACGACAGGCGCGAGGTCGCATCCCGCTCGCTGGTCGAATCGAGCAGGTCGTCTTCGTCCGGTCCGATCGCGGGCAACGTGCCCGCGAATGCCGGATCGACATGCACATGGCATGTCGCGCAGGAGCAGCATCCGCCGCACAGCGCCAGCAACTCGTCTACGCCTGCGTCGCGGATGACTTCCATCACCGACAGACCGGCCTCGCCGTCGATTTCGCGTTCTTCCCCGTCGCGGGTCATGACGATAAGCTTGGGCATGTCCATTCTCCTTGTCGGTAGCGGCTCTGCCGATCCTCAACGCACGGATCAAGCATCATGGGGCTGAGCGCCGAACAGATTCGCCAAAGCATGGACGCGCTGGCCGCCGCCGAGCCCGCCATCGCGGCGGCGCTCGCGCGGATCGGCTATCCCGCGCCGCGCATCCGGGCGCGGGGCTATGCGACGCTCGTGCGCACCATATTGGGCCAGCAGGTCTCGGTCGCTTCCGCCGATGCGCATTGGCGGCGGCTGAACGAACTCCTGGGCGATGCGACCGATCCGACGACGATGCAGGGCGTCACCGACGAGGAACTGCGCGGTGCCGGCATCTCGCGGCAAAAGGCCGGTTATCTGCGCAGCCTGGCCGAAGAGGTGACGAGCGGTCGCCTGAACCTGTCGAACCTGCCGGAGGACGACGAGGAGGCGATCGCGCAACTGGTGGCGGTCAAGGGCATCGGCCGCTGGTCGGCGGAGGTCTATCTGCTCTTCGCGGAAGGGCGCACCGATATCTGGCCCGCCGGTGACCTGGCGGTGCAGATCGAGATGGGGCGCATTTTGGGCCATGACGCGCGGCCTTCGGAAAAGCAGGTGCGCGCCCTTGCCGAAGCCTTTCGCCCGCACCGCAGCGCGCTGGCGATCTTCACCTGGCACCATTACGGCGCGGGGGCGGACGCCGCGCCGGTCTAGTCGGTATCCGGCGTCGCGCGGTGGCGGGTGGCGACCCCGACCAGCACCGCCGTCGACAAGAGGATGGACGACACAAGCCCGCCGATCGCGAGCAGTCCGCCCGACGTCACCCGCACCTTGGCCCGCAGGACGACCTTGCGCCCGATCTTGGCACGCAGGGTGGCGGACTGATGGTTGGGGCCGCGTGGAGCGATGGAATGGGACATGGGCGATCAACGCGGCGGCGCCCTATCCGTTCACGCGCCATAACGCTAAACGACGTCGGCATCATCCAGCTATCGGCGCAGGACGCGGAGGGGTGAAAGACGTAGCGACGGGCCAAGCGGATCAGAACGGCCATGCGCAGGAATTGCGTCGTCCTTCCCTTCCACTGACCGGCCATGTTTCCCATCTTTGTCGCGGTCGTGGCAAGCGCGTACTGGCATCCCGCCCCCCGCGCCCTTAAGTCCCTACCCATGTTGACCCCCGAACAGGCCCGTGACCGGGCCGCCGATATCGTCGCCCGTGCCCGTGCCGCCGGGGCCGACGCCGCCGACGCCGTCTTCGCCGCCGATGCCGCGCTGGAGGTGTCGGTGCGCCTCGGCGCGCTGGAGGATGTCGGGCGGTCGGAGAGCGAGGAACTGGGCCTGCGCGTGTTCGTCGGGCGGCGCTCGGCCAGCGTCTCGACATCGGACCTGTCGGGCGATGCGATCACCCTCGCGGTCGAACGCGCCGTCGCCATGGCGCGGGAGGCGCCCGAGGATCGCTGGGCGGGCCTGGCGCCCGAGGAGCGGTTGCTGCACGGCGCGCCGCCGATGCTCGACCTGGACGACGGCGGCGAGGTCGAGCCCGAACAACTTCGCGCCGCCGCCCTGGCCGCCGAAGAGGCCGCGCGTGCCGTGGCCGGCGTCACCAATTCGGAAGGAGCGGGGGCCTCCGCCTCACGCGTCGTGTCGGCACTGGCCACCAGCCACGGTTTCGCCGCCGGTTATGCCGCGACCGGATACGGCCTGTCGGTCAGCGTCGTCGCGGGCGAGGGGGCGGGAATGCAGCGCGACTATGCCCATCACGGCGCACGCCTTCGCCGCCTGCTCGAAGGCCCCGAGGCGATCGGCACCCGCGCGGGCGAGCGGACCGTCGCGCGGCTGAATCCGGCCAAGCTGGCGAGCGGTACGATGCCGATCGTTTTCGACCCGCGCGTCGGCTCGTCGCTGGTCGGCCACCTCGTCTCCGCGATTGCGGGCGCGGCGATCACCCGGCGGACCAGCTTCCTGCTCGACCGGCTGGGCGAGCGGGTGATGGCCGAGGGTATCCGGATCGAGGACGACCCCCACCGTCCGCACGGGCTTCGTTCGCGCCCCTTCGATGGCGAGGGGCTGGCGGTGTCGCCGACCGCGATCGTCGAGGACGGCGTGCTGGAGACCTGGCTGCTCGATTCCGCCTCCGCCCGGCAATTGGGGCTGGAGCCGACCGGTCATGCCGCGCGGGGGGGCGCGGGTGCGCCGGGGGTGTCGACCAGCAACCTGTTCATGGCGGCGGGGCGCGTGCCGGTCGATACGCTGATCGCCGATATCGCCGACGGCGTCTATGTCACCGAGTTGATCGGCAGTGGCGTGAACCCCGTCACCGGCGATTACAGCCGGGGCGCGGCGGGCTTCCGCATCGTGGAGGGGCGGATCGCGGAACCGGTTGCGGAGTTCACCGTGGCAGGTAATCTGAAAGAGATGTTCCTCGCCATGACGCCGGCCAATGATCTGGAATTCCGCTACGGCGTCAATGTGCCGACGCTGCGCATCGATGGAATGACGGTTGCCAGCGGCTGATCTGATCCGAGCCCCTGACATCATTCCGGGGGTCGTGGCGGCGGCCCGCGAGGCGGCGGCAATGGCGCTCGCCCGTTGGCGCACCGATTTCCGCCAATGGGAAAAGACGCCGGGCAGCCCGGTGTGCGAGGTCGATCTGGACGTCGACCGGATGCTCCATGCCCGGCTTCAGGCGCTGATCCCCGATGCCGGATGGCTGTCCGAGGAGACGGCGGACAAGCCCGACCGGCTGGCCGCCCGCCGCGTCTGGGTGGTCGATCCGATCGACGGCACCCGCGACTATATCCGTGGACGCGAAGGCTGGGC
The DNA here is from genome assembly GCF_030819175.1 of Sphingomonas sp. SORGH_AS_0879. NCBI lineage: Bacteria > Pseudomonadati > Pseudomonadota > Alphaproteobacteria > Sphingomonadales > Sphingomonadaceae > Sphingomonas > Sphingomonas sp. SORGH_AS_0879. Next base: position 3,822,412 of record NZ_JAUTBJ010000002.1, on the reverse strand, counting down.
CGTGTCGGTCGCGTTGGTCGAGGACGGGCGGCCGGTGATCGGCGTGCTCGCCGCGCCCGCGCGGGGCGAGTTGTGGCTGGCCCAGGCGGGCGGCGGTGCGACCCGCAACGGCCGCACATTGAGCGCGGGCTATTGCCGCCAGATGCCGGGCGCGCGCGTGCCGGTCGATGCGCTCCCCAAGGCGGACCGCGATCTGGTCGCCGTGTTCAAGCCCAATTCGATCGCGCTGCGCATCGCGATGGTCGCCGCCGATGAGGCCGATCTGGTCGCGACGCTGCGCTGGGGCAATGAATGGGACATCGCCGCCGCCGCGCTGATCGCGTCCGAAGCGGGGGCGGGGGTGGCCGATGCGCTGGGCCAGCCTTTGCTCTTCAACAAGCCCGATCCGCGCGCCTTCGGCGTGCTGGTGACGGCAAGGGGCTTGCAGGATGCGGCGGTCGAGCGATTGGCTCCGCGCGCGCGCGACGTGATCGTGCCGGTCAGCCGCTGAGCATCTGCTCGACCCATTCGGGCACCAACTGCCCGGCGGAGGCCAACCGGCTCTCGTCGAACCAGCCGCTGCCCTCCGATCGGTCGAGATTGAGTTCCAGCGTCCGCGCGCCGTAAGCGCTCGCCATCCGCACGAACCCTGCCGCCGGATAGACCGCGCCCGAGGTGCCGATCGACACGAACAGGTCCGCCTCCGCCAGCGCTGCCTCGATCCGCTCCATATGATAGGGCATCTCGCCGAAGAACACGATATCAGGACGCAAGGCGGGTGCGGCGCAGGCGGGGCAGGGCGTCCCCGGCGGCAGCGCCTCTTCCCACCCGAACCGCTCGCCACAGGCCGTGCACAGGGCCCGCTTCAGCGCGCCGTGCATATGCAGCAACCGCCTCGCCCCCGCCCGTTCGTGCAGATCGTCCACATTCTGCGTGACGATCAGCAATTCGCCCGGCCATACCCGATCCAGCCGCGCCAAAGCCTCATGCGCGGCATTGGGCCTGACCGCCGCCAGCCCCGCGCGCCGCAGGTCATAGAAGCGGTGGACCAGCATCGGATCGGCGGCCAGTGCTTCGGGGGTACAGACATCCTCGACCCGATGCCCCTCCCACAACCCGCCCGGCCCGCGAAAGGTGGCGATGCCGGACTCGGCGGATATGCCCGCGCCGGTGAGGATGACGATATTACGAATGCCGCGCATCACCGTGTTCTACCTTGGTGTCGGCATGACCGTAAGGGGGGAGTGGCATAGGAATAGCCCGCCAAACATAATTTCCGTGAGGACTAGTGTTGAAATAACAAAGTCTTCGCGGTCGAGCGATCAGTATGGCGAGGTGGCGGCACAAGCTTCGCTCTTGCCATTTCAAGCGGTCCTGGATCACATCATGCCATGATGATCGCCCTATTGCTTGCCGCTGCCGCGTCCGATTGCACCTATGACCGCGCCGCGATGCTCGCCTTGCCGCAACAGGCTTTCGATCAGGATATGTCCGGCGGCTGGCGGGCGCTGTCGATGCGCGGCTGTGAAAAGGAGGCGGCGGACCTGATCCGCGACTGGCGAACGGCACATACGCCCGAGCGCAGTCGCGGCATTCTCTACTGGCATGAGGGCCAGTTGCGGGCGAACCTCGGTGAGAATGTCGCGGCGATCGCGCTGTTCGAGCGCGCGCGCAAGACCGTGGAGGAGGATCGCGGCATGGGTTGGAACCTCTATGTCGATGGCAGCATTGCGTTCCTGCGGCGCGATCGCCCCTCCTTCGACAAGGCGCATGCCGCCCTTGCCGCCCTGCCGAAGCCCGAGGGGTTCGACCCGCGCGGCCCCGATGGAAAGCCGATCACGATCCGCTGGCCTATGAACCTCAACGTGCTCGACGGCTTCGCGCGGTGCTGGGACAAGTCCTATCGACAGGCCTATGCGACCTGCGCGACGCCGATCGACGTCGTCGAAGGCAAATAAGCCCGGCCCGGGCCAGCCGATAACGGGTTCCGCTACGCCGCTCGTGCCTGGGATCGAAATATCGGGGCGGTCTGCCCCACAAGCGGTCATCGATCATTGGTCATGCAGCCAGCCGCCGGTTCCCTCGGAGAAGTAGCTGTGCCAAGGAACGCCGCATGACGACCCTCTCTCTCTTCGCCACCGGAACCCCCGCATGACCGCCATCGGCATTTACGGCAGCGCCGGGCGCATGGGCCGCGCCATCGCGGACCTGATCGAGGGCGAGGGCGCGACGCTGGCCGGGGGCTGCGATTCGCGCGACGATCCGGACGCGCTGGCCAAGTCGGCGGATGTGCTGGTCGACTTCTCGATCGCGGGCGCGCTCGATGCGCATCTGGCGGCGGCTCGGGCCGCACGCACCCCGATCGTGATCGGCACCACCGGCCTTTCACCCGCCCAGCACGCGGCGATCGACGAGGCCGCGACCGAGATCGCGGTGCTCCAGACCGGCAACACCTCGCTCGGCATCACCCTGCTCGCCAATCTGGTGCGCGAGGCGGCGGCGCGGCTTGGCCCGGACTGGGACATCGAGATCACCGAGATGCATCACCGGCACAAAGTCGATGCGCCCTCCGGCACCGCGCTGCTGCTGGGCGAGGCGGCGGCGGCGGGGCGCGGCCATGCCCTGTCCGATCTCCGGGTCGATGGCCGCGCCGGGCTGGTCGGCGCGCGGACCGAGGGGACGATCGGCATGGCGGCGCTGCGCGGCGGCTCGGTGATTGGCGACCATGAGGTGATCTTTGCGGGCGAGGGCGAGCGGGTGACGCTGGGCCATTTCGCGCAGGATCGCACCATTTTCGCCCGTGGGGCGGTGCGCGCCGCGCTGTGGTTGGCAGGGCAGGGGCCGGGCCGTTACCGCATGGGCGACGTGCTGGGCCTGTAACGCGCATGAAGAAGGCGGACGTCGTCCAATTCTACCACCGGCTGGCGGAGGCGAACCCGCATCCCGAGACCGAGCTGGAATTCCGCAATCCCTATACGCTGGTCGTCGCGGTCGCGCTGTCGGCGCAGGCGACCGATGTGGGGGTCAACAAGGCGACCCGCGCGCTCTTCGCCGAGGTCGACACGCCCGAGAAGATGCTGGAACTGGGCGAAGACGGGCTGAAGCAGCATATCAAGACGATCGGCCTGTTCAACACCAAGGCCAAGAACGTCATCGCCCTGTCGCGGATGCTGGTCGACGACTATGGTGGCCAGGTGCCCGAGGCGCGCGCCGATCTGGAGCGGTTGCCGGGGGTGGGGCGCAAGACCGCCAATGTCGTGCTCAACGTCGCCTTCGGGCAGGAGACGTTCGCGGTCGACACCCATATCTTCCGCGTATGCAACCGCACCGGCCTGGCCAAGGGCAAGACCCCGCTGGCGGTGGAGTTGAAGCTGGACAAGGCGACGCCTGCGCCGTTCCGCGTCCATGCGCATCACTGGCTGATCCTGCACGGCCGCTATATCTGCAAGGCGCGCCGCCCCGAATGCTGGCGCTGTCCGGTCGAGGATCTGTGCGCCTATCGCCCCAAGACGCCCGCCCCCGTCGCCAAACCCGCAAAAGCGGTGCCCCCATCATAAAAGGGCTGGCGCGGGGTGGCGCACGATGCTAGTCGGCCAGCCCACGCACCCGTAGCTCAGCTGGATAGAGCGCTGCCCTCCGAAGGCAGAGGCCACAGGTTCGAATCCTGTCGGGTGCGCCATTTCTGTTCAGCTTTGGGCACTGCGGCACCCGGCGTCTGGGATGCTATGATCGCGCGTTCCAGCATCGCGTTGCGGCCCGTTATCCGAACCTCGCGGTCGCCGACCTCGACACGATCGACGAGAAGGTGAATGTATTCCTTGCGCGTCCTGCCGTCTGGCTCGTGGAGCTTCCGGCGGAGCAGATCGCCGAATTTGGCGATGATCGCAGGCGTGATTCGCCGATCGCCAGCATCAAGCTGCCGTTCGAGCACGGCGATGTCCGCCTGGGTGCTGGCCTTCTGCGCGCGGATGTTGCCGAGTTCGCTGGCGACCTGCGGATCGTCCGGGCTGAGTACCTCGAGCCGGACCAGCTTGATCACGCGGGCGCTCTCGCCCTCAAGCTGGGTCAGCCGGCCTCGCAGCCGCTTCAATTCAGCGGCGCGCTCCGCGACGGCGGTTTCCGAACGGTCCAGCCATGTCTGGAGAAGCGCGGTCAGCCGTTCCGGCTGGACGAGATGGCGGGTCACCGCGCCGACGACCAGATCGTCCAGCTGCTCCATCGGAACGCGGCGTCCCGCGCACGCATCCGGCCCGCGCTTGATCCGCGCCGAACAGGCGTAATAGCGATACTGACCGGACTTGCCGGTGCTGGTCATCATCCCCGCACCACAGCCGTCCCCGCCGCAGCCGCAGACCGCGCGGCTGGTCAGCAGGTTCGTGTTGGTCTTCGCGGCAGCCTCGCCCATCCGTGGGTCACGATCGGCCATCTGCTGGCGGACCGCGTAGAACGTCTCTTCATCGATAATCGGCGGGACCGGGATCGGCACCCACTCGCTTTCCGGCCGCGTCTCGCCCGTGCGCGAATCCCGGCGGTTGAAGATAACGTAGCCGATATAGGCGGTGTTGGTCAGGATGTTGTGCAGCGTGCCGATGCTGAACCGCTTGCCCCGGATGCGGTAGCCGCGTTCGTTCAGGTGATGGGCAAGGCCCGTGACACCGATGGGGCCGTTGGGTGTGCCTTCGCGATAGGTTTTGAAGATGTGGCGGACCATGTCGACCGTCTCGGGATCGTGTTCCAGCTTCTTACGGTCCTTGCCGCGCGCCTGTGGCACGGTGCAGGTGCGAAAGCCGATCGGCGGCGTCTGCCCGTTCCAGAAGCCGTTGACGGCATTGGCGACCATGGTGCGGCGAACATGCTTGGCGTTCTCGGCCGAATGATATTCGTCGAAGATGGCGAGCATCGACACGGCCATGTCGGACGTCGGATCGTCGCCGAAATTCTGCGTCACCGAGATGATGCGGATCTTCTTGCGGCGCAGTCGCTCACGATACTGCATGAAGTCGAGCGCGTTGCGGAATAGCCGCGACAGCGAATGCGCGAGGATGATGTCAACCGGGCGCTCATCCGACTCGGCGAGCGCGATCATCTCACGGAAGGCGCGCCGATGGTCATCGGTGGCGCTGCCCGCCTCCGAGAAGACGCGGACGGCTTGGGCGCCATGATCCTCGACCCAGCGTTCGGCGGTGGCGATCTGGTCCGGCAGCGACAGGTCGTTCTTTTCCTGTCGCGTCGTCGATACCCGCGCATAGACGAAGACACGCTTACCCGCGAACATTTCGGTTCCCATGACCAGGCCTTTCGAACAGCGCGGCGATCTCGCCGCCGAACAGTCGGTCAATCAGCGCCACCTCCTGCTCGAGGGTCGACCATGAATCGTCGAAGGCCGCGCTGACAAGCCCCGGATTGTTGAAGCGCGCATCACCGACCGGCGACGCAGAGGTCGCCCGGGTCGTTGGAGGTGATGCGCGCCGGCTCATGGGCCGGTCGTGACAGGTTCAGCGCGGTGCCGTTGCGGGGGGCGCTCGCGAATCTTCCGAAAGGGCCTGCGTTACGGGTTCACCGTGTCAGGTCGACAAGAAGGGGGGGCGAAATTTCAATGCTTTAATCTCTATCGCCAACTCGGCGATGGCGTTACCGATCTACCATTATTGGGCCGATGGTTTTGGGATATTGTAAATGAGAACAGGTCTTTGAGAAAGTTTAAGCCGGGAGCGTCCCGTCGAATACGTTATTGGGATCGTGCGCTTGAGCGGGCACCGCTTGTCAGATATGCCGCCGCATAATCATGCTCCGTTTAGAGTTGAGGTTATCGACAGCCGAGCATATTTCGCGCCAGCCCCGCATCGTTGAAGATGCGTAGATTCAGGTCCTTTTCATTATCCAGGGGCTCATCAAGCTCGATATCCTCGCCCGCTAAGAAACGGACACCGTCCACCGTGACGACATTCCACGTTCTCCGGAATTTTCTGCCTTTGGCAATGTATCCCTCGTCATCGTAGCTCAGGCCAGTGATTTCGCAGCCTGGTCGCAGCATCTGAGCAAAATATTCGTCGATTAAATGCCCAGCCTGTTGAGCAATGATATCTCCAATATAGCCGTTTATGACCTTCTCGACATCAGCGCCCAACAAGCGCCTTTCTCCGTCGGAGACAAGCACATATCTAAAGTCGCTATTCACCATGCACCGCGGCGTCGCTGAACGCCGGATCAACGATACGATCATGTCGTCTGGCGAAACCGGATCGAGTTTCCGTAAATTTTCGATGAACCAGTTCTGAAACCGAAGTTCCGGGATTTGCCGGCCCATTTCCCAGCGGGAAATTGTCGTCTGGGAGACTTGGATTAGTTGCGCGAACGCCTCCTGTTTGAGGCGATGCATCCTGCGCACCTCGCGAACGACAACACTCCAATCCACTACTGCCCCTCCCAGCATCACCGCGCATAACGACGATATATACTTCCCACGTGCCCCATCTGTAACCGCCCGGGCGCGTTGCGAGCAGTGCCCGGATCCCAAGAAACGTCCGCACGACCGCATATGCCCGAAACCTTGCGTTTTACACGCGTGAAAAACAAATCGTCCGTGGGTCGGGGTGGGCCCACACGTCCGGAGACAGGGGTGTGGGGCTGTGATCAGAGATGTAACTGAATTTCGCCAAGTGGAAATTTCTCGCATATTTCGCGACGTGAGAACGGCGATATTTGTATTAATTTTTTGTATGTTGGCAATTTTTGGCACCACCAGCGCCGCACTCGCCTCAACGGCGTGTGACGCCGTGAATAGCGGCATGATAAGCAAAACCCTCAATTCAGCGGGTGGCGGCTTTTTTATCGACTCGTCTTACACTTTCACTCCGGGCGACATCATTCATTGGCAATATACGGGTGGCGGCACGGGCAGATCGAATGCTCGCCTCATTATTCGCTACAATACGTCGAATTTCAGCATCGTCGATGCGGCTGGCATTACTCCAGGCGCCACCCAATCAGGTGATTATACGGTCACAAACTTGGCCCCTGTCACGCGTATCTACATCAACGGGAATGCCTCCTCTGGCGGCGCATTCGACAGCACGGCCTCCATAACATGGGCGATAAGTTGCACGCCCTTTGGTGGCGGTGCCGCGGCGCCGGCCATAACCTCGCAACCATCCAATGCGACGGTCAACGCCGGCGGGAACGCCACCTTCGGCATCACCGCTTCAAATGCTTCAAGCTATCAATGGCAAGCGAACACCGGGTCTGGTTTTGCCAATATTGCTGATGGCGGCGTGTATTCCGGTACGACGACCACCACGCTGACCGTCAGCGGCGCGACCACGAGCATGAACGGCTATCAGTATCGCGCCATCGCGACCGGCGGTACCTCGCCCTCGGCGACATCAAACGCCGCGACGCTGACGGTCAATGCGGTCCTGGCCAGCCAGACGATCACCTTCGCCAATCCCGGCTCGCACAACTATGGCACGACGCCGACCCTGACCGCTACGGCGTCCTCGGGACTGACACCCACCTTCACCTCGTCCACGACCGGTGTCTGCACCATCACCAGCGGCGGCGTACTGACATTCGTCAGCACCGGAACCTGCACGATCAATGCCGATCAGGGCGGCAATAGCTCCTATAGCGCTGCACCAACGGTTTCTCGGTCTTTTCCCGTGAATGCGGTTGCCCCCGCCGCACCAACGATCGGCACGGTGACGGCGGGTGACGGGCAGGTCATTGTGACATTCACCGCCCCTACCGATACCGGCGGTGCGGCGATCACCGGCTATACCGTCACCGCCAGTCCGGGCGGCGCGACCGCCAGCGGAACCGGAAGCCCGATTACGATCACCGGCCTTACTAACGGCACGTCCTATACGTTCACCGTCACTGCCACCAATAGCGCTGGCACCGGAACAGCCTCGGCTGCGTCCAATGCAGTGACGCCTGTGGCGGCACTCCAGGCCCCGGTTGCTGGCGCGGTCAGCGCGACCGTCGCGGCGAATAGCAACGGCAACCCGATTACGCTCAACCTGTCGGGCGGCGCAGCCAACTCGGTCGCGATCGGCACGCAAGCAACCCATGGCTCTGCAACTGCCTCTGGCACGACCATCAGCTACACGCCCACCGTCGGCTATTTGGGCAACGACAGCTTCACCTACACGGCAACCAATGCCTCGGGCACTAGTGCGGCCGCAACCGTGACCATTACGGTGACCACACCGGCGCCGGTCGCCGGTGCAACCAGCACGACGGTCGCCGCGAACAGCACCGGCAACGCGGTGACGCTCGCCCTGTCGGGTGGCACCGCCACCTCGGTCGCGGTCGCCACCCAGGCCGCGCACGGCACCGCCACCGCTTCGGGCACTACCATCAGCTATACGCCGACCGCAGGCTATTCGGGCAGCGACAGCTTCACCTACACCGCCACCAATGCCTCGGGCACCAGCAGCCCGGCGACCGTCACCGTCACGGTCACCGCGCCGACGCTGGCGATCTTACCCACCAGCCTGCCGGGTGGCACTGCGGGCACCGCCTATAGCCAAGCGCTCAGCACCACGGGCGGCACCGCGCCGTACAGCTATGCCGTCACCGCCGGCGCATTGCCGACCGGTCTCACGCTGGCGACGAACGGCACGCTGTCGGGCACGCCGACCATGTCGGGCAGCTTCAACCTGACCGTCACCGCGACCGACGCGCAGAACTTCACCGCGTCGCGCGCCTACACCATCACCGTCGTCGCCCAGGCGCCGGTCGCCGGTGCAACCAGCACGACGGTCGCCGCGAACAGTACCGGCAACGCGGTGACGCTTGCCCTGTCGGGCGGCACCGCCACCTCGGTTGCGGTCGCGACCCAGGCCGCGCACGGCACCGCCACCGCCTCGGGCACGACCATCAGCTACACGCCGACCGCCGGCTATTCGGGCAACGACAGCTTCACCTACACGGCAACCAATGCCAGCGGCACGTCCTCGGCCGCGACCGTGACGATCACCGTCACCGCGCCGACCCTCGCGCTAACGCCCGCCTCCGGCACGCTAGCCGGCGGCACTGTCGGCACCGCCTACAGCCAGAGTGTCGCGGCCTCAAACGGCACCGCACCCTACAATTATTCGGCTACCGGCCTGCCTGGCGGCTTGACGATCGACGCTTTGACCGGTGCGATCACCGGCACGCCCACGGGCACCGGCAACGCCACCATTACGGTAAACGTGACCGACGCGCATGGCGCAACCGGCACCGCGACCTATACGATCGCCATCGCGGTTCAAGTTCCGGTCGCCAACGCGGTCAGTACGACCGTCGCCGCGAACAGCACGGCCAATGCGGTGACGCTTGCCCTGTCGGGTGGCACCGCCACCTCGGTCGCGATCGCGAACCAGGCCAGCCACGGCACGGCGACCGCCTCGGGCACATCAATCACCTACAGCCCAACCGCTGGCTATTCCGGCCCGGACAGCTTCACCTACACCGCCACCAATGCGTCGGGCACCAGTTCGCCCGCGACCGTGACCATCACGGTGACCGCGCCGACGCTGACCGTCTCGCCTGCGTCGGGTTCGCTTCCGGGGGCCACCGTCGGCACCGCCTATAGCCAGGCACTGAGCGCCTCGGGTGGTGCCGCACCCTACAGCTATACGGTGACCTCGGGTGCGCTGCCGACCGGCGTCACGCTGTCGTCGACCGGCACCCTGTCGGGCACCCCGACCACGGCGGGCAGCTACAGCGTCACCGTCACCATCACCGACGCTCATGGTGCCTCCGGCACCGCGACCTACACGATCGTGGTCGCCGCGCAGGCACCGGTCGCAGGGGCCGTCAGCACGACCGTCGCCGCCAACAGTAGTGCCAACACCGTCCCCCTCAACCTGTCGAGCGGCGCGGCCATCTCGGTCTCGGTCGACACGGCTCCGAGCCACGGCACCGCCACCGCCTCGGGCACCGCGATCAGCTACACGCCGACCGCCGGTTATTCGGGCAGCGACAGCTTCACCTACACCGCCACCAATGCGTCGGGCACCAGTTCGCCCGCGACCGTGACCATCACGGTGACCGCGCCGACGCTGACCGTCTCGCCTGCGTCGGGTTCGCTCCCGGCCGCTACCGTCGGCACCGCCTATAGCCAGGCACTGAGCGCCTCGGGTGGTGCCGCGCCCTACAACTATGTGGTGAGCTCGGGCGCGCTGCCGACCGGCGTCACGCTGTCGTCGACCGGCACCCTGTCGGGCACCCCGACCACGGCAGGCAGCTACAGCGTCACCGTCACTGTTACCGACGCGCATGGTGCCTCCGGCACCGCGACCTACACGATCGTGGTCGCCGTCCAGGCACCGGTCGCCGGTGCGGTCAGCACGACCGTCGCCGCCAACAGCACCGCCAACACCGTCCCCCTCAACCTGTCGGGCGGCGCGGCCAGCTCGGTCGCGGTCGATGCGGCACCAAGCCACGGCACCGCCACCGCCTCGGGCACGACGATCAGCTATACGCCGACCGCCGGTTTCTCGGGCACCGACAGCTTCACCTACACCGCCACCAACGCCTCGGGCACCAGCAGCCCCGCGGCCGTCACCGTCACCGTCTCCGCGCCCACGCTCGTCGTCTCACCTGCGTCGGGTTCGCTCCCGGCGGCCACCGTCGGCACCGCCTACAGCCAGACGCTGACCAGTTCGGGCGGCACCGCACCGTACAGCTACACCGCCATGGGCCTGCCCGCCGGCGTCACGCTTGCGGCCAACGGCACTCTGTCGGGCACGCCGACCACGGCAGGCAGCTACAGCGTCACCGTCACTGTTACCGACGCGCATGGTGCCTCCGGCACCGCGACCTACACGATCGTGGTCGCCGCGCAGGCACCGGTCGCAGGGGCCGTCAGCACGACCGTCGCTGCCAACAGCACCGCCAATACGGTGACGCTTGCCCTGTCGGGTGGCACCGCCACCTCGGTCGCGGTCGCCACCCAGGCCGTGCACGGCACCGCCACGGCTTCGGGTACGAGCATCAGCTACACGCCGACCGCTGGCTATTCGGGCAGCGACAGCTTCACCTACACCGCCACCAACGCCTCGGGCACCAGCAGCCCCGCGGCCGTCACGGTCACCGTCTCCGCGCCCACGCTCGTCGTCTCACCTGCGTCGGGTTCGCTCCCGGCGGCCACCGTCGGCACCGCCTACAGCCAGACGCTGACCAGTTCGGGCGGCACCGCACCGTACAGCTACACCGCCACGGGCCTGCCCGCCGGCGTCACGCTTGCGGCCAACGGCACTCTGTCGGGCACGCCGACCACGGCGGGCAGCTACACCGTCACCGTCGCCACCACCGACGCACATGGCGCCACCGGCACCGCGACCTACACGATCGTGGTCGCCGCGCAGGCACCGGTCGCGGAGGCCGTCAGCACGACCGTCGCCGCCAACAGCAGCGGCAATGCGGTGACGCTTGCCCTGTCGGGTGGCACCGCGACCTCGGTCGCCGTCGCTACGGCACCCGTGCATGGCACCGCCACGGCGTCGGGCACGACCATCAGCTACACGCCGACCGCCGGCTTCTCGGGCAGCGACAGCTTCACCTACACCGCCACCAATGCGTCCGGCACCAGCAGCCCGGCGACCGTCACCGTCACGGTTTCCGCGCCGACGCTCGTCGTCTCGCCGGCCTCAGGTTCGCTCCCGGCGGCCACCGTCGGCACCGCCTACAGCCAGACGCTGACCAGTTCGGGCGGCACCGCGCCGTACAGCTACACCGCCACGGGTCTGCCCGCCGGCGTCACGCTTGCGGCCAATGGCACCCTGTCGGGCACCCCGACCACCGCTGGCAACTACACCGTCACCGTCAACATCATCGACGCGCATGGTGCCACCGGCAACGCGACCTACACGCTTGCGGTAGGCACCCCACCGCCCCCGGTCGCCACCGATCCGGTTACGACGTCGGTTGCGGCCAATACCAAGACCGAGGCCGGACAGAGCGTCAGCCTCAACCTGTCGAGCTTGGTGAGCGGCCAGTTCGATGAAATCCGGATCGTAACCCAACCTGCCCATGGCACGGTCACGATCTCACGGACCCTGGCCATGCGTGGCTTCGGCGGATCGCCCCTGATGGCGGTTGCACTGGCAGCGTCCTCGGTTTCCGTCCCAGGCCAGGTCATCGCGGTCTATACCCCGGAAGCAGGCTACCATGGCAGCGACAGCTTTCAATATGTCGCCGTCGGACCGGGTGGCACGTCGGCACCCGCTACCGCCACCATCCAGGTGGTCGGCACGGCACCCAAGGCAAACGGCATCACGGCATCGGCCATCGATGGCCAGCCCGTCTCGGTCGACCTGACCGCTGCCGCTTCCGGTGGTCCGTTCACGGCTGCCGCGATCACCAGCGTCTCGCCTGCCGATCAGGCGACCGCCACGATCGTCGCGGGAGGCACCGCCGACGCACGCACCTTCCGCCTGCAGGTGACGCCCAAGGCCCACTTCAACGGGACGATCGCAGTCGGCTATACCCTCGCCAACGCCTTCGGTACGTCGTCGCCGGCCACCGTCACCGTCACGGTCACGGCTCGCCCGGACCCATCGCGCGACGCGAATGTCCGCGCGATGAGTGATGCCCAGGCGGAAGCGGCGCGCCGCTTCTCGCGGACGCAGGTCGCCAACTTCATGGGCCATGCCGAGACGCTGCACGGGGCCGACTGCGCCCGTTCGACGAACGGTGTGCGGTTGAGTTCGACCGATCGCACCTATGATGGGCACGTGCCGGGACAGCCGATCGAGCGCATCGCTCCCGATGGCGATCGACGCGCGCAGCGTAGTGGCGAGGCTTCAGCCCAGGAGGGCGCTGCTCCGGCAGGCTGCGGTGGGCGCGTCGGCCTGTGGACGGGCGGCACCATCGACATCGGCACGCGCGATGCGATCACCGGGCGTTCGAAGGTGAGCGCCACGACCTCGGGCCTGAGCGTTGGCGTCGATCTGCACGTCGCCCAGGGTGTCACGCTTGGTATCGGCGGGGGCCTCGGCCACGACCGCAGCACGATTGCGGGCGGGGCCGGCCAGGTGAACAGCGACAGCCAGGTACTGGCGGTCTATGGCAGCGCGACGCCGCTGCGTGGGCTGTTCGTCGACGGCATGCTGGCACGCGGATGGCTCGACTATTCGCTGCGACGTAAAGATGCCGCTACCGGCGCGATGGCGACCGCGGATCGGACAGGCACGTTCACCACGGGCGCGCTGTCGTCGGGGATCGACCGTACCACAGGCGCGCTGCGCTGGTCGCTCTATGGCCGGGCGGAGTATCTGGACGGACGCCTGACGCGCTATGTCGAGGAAGGCGCGGGGATCTACAACCTGCGCTTCGACGACCGCGATCTCCTGTCAGTGACGGGTGCGCTGGGCCTTCGCCTGGCGTGGCAGCGGCCCTTGTCGGTCGGGTTGCTGACCGGGCGGTTGCGGACCGAGTGGCTGCACGAGTTCACCAGCGGCACCCGCCAGGGACTGGACTATGCCGATGTGACGGGGCCATCCTATTACAGCCTGATGGCATCGGGGTGGTCGCGGGAACAGTTCCTGTTCGCCCCCGGCGTCGGTCTCACGTTGCCGTCGGGCTGGGATCTCGGGCTCGACCTCAGCGTCCGGGTTGCCGATGGCGAGCGGGCCGCGACGACTGCGGTGCAGGTCCGGAAAAAGTTCTAAGGTCGCGGGGGGCGGTTGGCGACATGTCGGGATACGACATCAAGCCGACCGCCCCACTGCCTCGATCGGCCCGCAAGCAGCTTTGACAGATTCACACGCGGTCATCTGCTGAAAACGGATGGCACGGACGCGGTCATCGCTTCTTGGCCTTAGCCTTCTTCTTTTTCGTCTTTTTCGGCGTGTCCTTCGGCTTCCGTGACAGCATTTCGCGCATCAGATCAGTCGACGGGGGCGAAATCATCATGCCGAAGTTCTGCGAACCGCGGGCGGCAGCAATGTCCTCGGTCATGGCTGAGGATGGCGGGTTGTTATGTCCGATGCCACCATGGGTCGGCGACACGCCGTGTGCCCGTCCCAGCACCGCGACCACCTCTTCGGGCACACGGCTCGTATCCCGCAGGATCTCGGGCAGGATGCCCGCCTTCGCCTCGCGGTACCCAACGATCGCGTCCTGCTGATAATGGCGGTAATGCGCGATGTCGTCCCCACGATCGTCCAACCACAAATGGGGCTGATAGCGCGCCGTATAGCCGAGTTCGCCGGGCTTCGGCCGGTCGGCGACCAGCGCGAGGGCGCTCTTGCGCAGCGTGTTGCCCGACTTTTCCTTGAGGATATCGTCCATCGCGAAGGGGCTGAACGCGAGCGGCAGGTCGACCTCTTTGCCTTGCGCCTGCCGCAACAGCCAGAGGGCGGCAGCCGGATTGTTCTCCGCCATCCATGCATAGCTGATCGTCGCGATCGCCCAGGACACGCGCCGCATGGACATGGTGTCGAGCCTCGGGCCATCCGGCCTGTAGCGGCGGTTCCAGTCCTGGGCGGTCAGCATGATCTCCACCAGCCCGACCGAGGCGTGCTGACGCCAATCCAGCCCCCAATATGTCGCGGCGGGGCGGTTCTGGCGCGACCATCCATGGTCCTTACGTTGTTCCAGCCAGAAGGCGGGGCTGGCCTCGACATTGCGAGCGATCGCCTTGGCCTGCTTGGGGGTGGCGGGCGCGATATCGAGACCGTCCCGTTCCTCGGCCGTCACCGACAGGCTCGCCGCGCACATCTTGGCCCAGGCCGCTGCGGCTTCGGCATCGCCGCGCTGCAGGATGGTCCCCGGCGCGTTCAGGGCCATCGATTGAAAGGGCAGCATCTCGATGCTTCGCCTGACGGCGGCCGGCTGATGGGGGCCGGCCGCCAGCGGTATGCGCGGCACAAGGCGACGGGTCGAAAGCTCGATGCCCGCGTCGAAGGCCATGACGAGCAGCCCGGCATGATTCATGGCCAGGCGGGCCAGTTCGCTGTAGAGGACCGCGACGAGGAAGGGCGGGAGATAATCCGCCTCGGGCTTTTCCCACAGCCCCCGCACACGATCCGGCCACGGATCATCGACGATCGCACGACGCAGCGCGACCGCCCCCTTGAGATCCTTGGCGATCACCCGGTCGAAGACGGCACGGTCGCGCAGTCGCAAGTCGTCGAGATAGATCGCCAGATCGCGGGGCGAATGACCGACCAGCGTGACCAGATGCTCGGCCCGCCCGCAATGCGCGGCCATGCTGCTGACGGCAAATACGTCTTGGCCTTCCCCCGCACCAGACTCACGCGGGCGGACCATGATCTGCCGCCAGACCGATCCGCTGAGGCGCGCCACGGTCATGGTACCGTCGATGATCGCGACCGCACCTTCAGGCAGCGACGTCGTATCGATCGGGAGACGATGGGGCGTGCGGGCGATGCCGCAGCCATCGCTCAGCGGCTGGCCCGGCACCCAATAGTCCCAGCCGCGCCGCAGACCGACCGACGGATCGATGCCGTCGTCAAGGTCGGCTTGCGCGACCGCTGCGGCGATTTCGTCGATGATGCTCATGAATCGTCTCCCGCGTTCACGTTACCTTGCTGGATGTTGAGGGATCGTATGTCGCCGCGCGCTTGCTCGACCGTGCGGGCCAACGCCGCGTCGTAATCCGCAAGCCACGCTTCCTGCGCCGCCGTGATGGCGACGAGCGCTTCGGCGGCGGTCGCCAGATCGTGCCACTCCTCTTCCGCGTCGCGCGGGTTCGCACCCAGCGCGCTTTCGATCTGCTGCATCCGGCCGATCAGGCCTTCGGCACGACGCGCCAGCGCGTCGTACCCCTGGAAGCGCTCGACGCGGTCGCCGACGACGACCGAGCGGATTTCGTCGAGGATGTCGGTCATGCCGCGTTCCCCACGGTGCTCGTGTCGTCGAGCAAGGGTCGATCGGTTGCGCTGATCACCTGGCCGGTCGACGCGGCTGCGACGTCGGCCGAGGCGGGCGGCGGCCCGTGCGGGGTATCGGGATCGACCGGCGGGCCGGCGAGCCGTGGATTTCCGCCATGCCGTTCGATCCAGTCGTGCGCCTCACCGCGATTCATCCGGGCGGGCGGCTCGAGATCGAGCGCGGCCACCATCCGTCCGATCAGGAATCCCTGCGATTTCGTCATCGCCTTGCGCCGCCATGCATTGCTGTCCGGATGATCACGCTGCCAGACGCGAAAGCCCGCGACGTCCTCCGCATAGGCGCGGCTGGCGCGATCGAGCAGTAGCGCCTCGCCGCGCTTCGTCCACTCGTCGAGATGGGCACGGACCGCCGCAACCTCGGCCGCGATGATCGTGGCGCCCGGCATCGCGGCGGCGAAGGGTGCGACCAGCTCGATATAAGCGTCGAGCGGCTGGTGGCGCAGCCAGACGCGTGCCGCCGCCATTTCGCCCGTGTATCCCACATCGCGTTCGAGCCACGCGAGGGCCATGCGGTGCCACTGCTCCGATCGCGTGGTCGACAATAATCGCCCCTTGGCATTGCGCGCCCTTCGCTTGATCTCGGCCAGCCGTTCCTCAGCCCTGCGTTCTACCGCGATGGCCGCCTCATATTCGCGGCGGCGGCGGGCTTCGATGGCGTCATATTCCATGGGTCTTCTCCTCGTCCGTGATGGACGGGCTGACGATACGGACCTCCGATTCCGGTCGTTGCGGGGGGCGCTCCACTTTCGCTGAAGATGGATGCGTGGGTGTGCGATTGACCGCCGGTCGCAACGCCGGACCGGAACCCGCGTTCGGCGCGCGGTTCCGCATCGATCAAATGGAGCGCCCCCCGCAACGGCGGTGAGCAGCGGTCCCTACGAAGCGAAAGGCCGCAGTCGAGGAAGGGATTGGGGGGTGGGATGCGAAAGAAATGTTGACCCCGGTCAACGGCGCATCCGCTCCTGATCCCACCCCCCAGCCTGCGGCGTCACGATCGAGGGCGCGCAATGCTGCTGGAGACCGAGGAAGGGATATGGGCGCGGGCGGACGCGCGTGTTTTCCGCCTGCTCATGGACGGAGGGCGGACCGAGCGCCGTATCCAGGCGGCGGAGCGCACGGTCGCCGCCGCCTTCCGCCGCGTCGCGGCGCTGCGCCAGCGTCGGCACGCTGACGCAGCGCGTGAACAGGCGGCAGCCAACCGCCGACTCGATCAGGAACTCGCGCGCGCCTGGGGCCATCCGCTGCGCGTCCGCATGGCCTGGGCCGACAGACGGGAAACGGGCAGCGCCGCACCGTCCCGTAAGATGGCGATGCTCACCGGCGTGTCGAAACGCGCCATCCGCACCTACCAAGTGCCGATGGTCGACGAACGCGGCCGCGTCTCCTTGTACTTCCGCATTCGCTACGTCGGCTTCAAATCGAAGAAATGGCGCGCGGGCCTGCCCGCCGATCACGCGCTCTATATTCTGCGCGAGGACGCGCTCGAGCGGATCGGCGATGACGCGATCGATTCCGTGCCGATGTCGAACATGGGCAAGGACGCGCAGGAGATCGCGGCAGGCTGGCGCGCGCTGGAGGCGGTCGAGGAAGGCTATCGCGCCAATGCCATCGTCCAGCATCGCATCATCTGGAACCTGCCGCATGACCTGACCGCGGTCGAGCGCCGCGCGCTGGTCGAGGATTTCTGCCAGCGGACTTTCGGCCGACTCGGCCTGCCGTGGGTCGCCGCGATCCACACGCCGGACGCTAAGGGCGATCAGCGCAACTTTCACGCGCATATCTGCTTCTCGGTGCGCCCGTGCGAGCGCACCGGCGACCATGAATGGTCGATCGCGCAGGAGAAGGTGAATGGCCTGACCGACCCGGACGGCCTGAAGCTGATGCGGGCGCTAGCCGCCGCGCACATGAACCGCGCCTGCCGCGCGGCCGGGCGGCGCGAGCGCTTCACCCATCAGACGTACAAGGAGCGCGGCATCGACGCCCAGCGGCAGGCGCATGTCGGTGCCGCTGCGATGGCGGCGCATGAACGCGGCGAGCATGTCCATGCCATCGCCCGCAATGCCGTCATCGCCGAGAGCAACGAGCTCGCGATCGAAAAGGTACGGGTTGAACGGGAGGTGCAGGCCCATGCACGGCTGACAGGTCTGCTCGAACGGCAGATACAGGTGGCTGACCTGCGGGCCCACGCCGCTGCGATCACTGCCCGCACGAAGGTCATCGCGACGTCAGCCCGCGAGATGATCGAACGAGTCCGCCGAGCAAAGGCTGTCGCGCGACCCGTCGCTCCACAAGCCGTTCTTAAGATCCGCGATCACGCCCAGGCGATCCTGCGGCGTATCCAGCAGCGACGGGTCGTGCATCGGCCGTCGCCCGCGGTGCGGAACACGGCGATGACATTGGCGGTCACGGCTCGAACGGTCGCGGAGCGGATCGGCACAGTACCGGCACCGATCATACCGTCCCGGACCGCGCTGATGCAGCCCCGGCGCGTCGCGACGATCGTGGCAGGTCGGACCACGTCGGCGGTACTGCATCAAAAACTAACCGAGCAGCGCGCCGCAGCCGCAGCGATCCACCAGCGCCTCGTTGCGCGTGACCGGCAACACGCGCACGAACAGGCTCGCCGCCTGATCCTCACCGCCGAACCGACGCCCTATCGGCGGGAGCACAACCGCCTGATCCTCGATCTGTCCGCCATGCCCATGGCGGCGCGGCAAATGATCGAAAGCCTGCCGCACGATGATCTCGGCCGCGCCCTGCGCGAGCGTCATCGTCTCGACCAGCAGCGTGCAGCCGAACAACGCAAGGCCGCCGACGCAGCGGCGAAACGCGTGGAAGCCGAACACGCCGCCGAAGCCGCTCGACGTACACTGGTCGAGGAAGCCTGCCGCATCCTGCGCGACGCGGAACCGCGCCCCTATCGCCGGAACGGCAAGCGGATCGAACCCGACTGGTCCGTCCTGCCTCCGCGTGAGCGTGACACGGTGACGGCGGTCGGCATCGGCGACGATGACCTGCGTCGCGCCCTCCTCGAACGCGTCCGGCACGACGACCGTGCCGACCGGACCACCGCGATGCTGGATACGATCGAAAGGGAACGCCGTCCTGTGCCGACGATCGACGGTCGCCGACAGGTCGATGCGCACACGCTGGCGACCTTCGGCCTGCGTGACGACGATGTTCAGACCGAACGGGTGCAGCGCCAACTCGAAGATATCGCGGCACAGCAACTCGGCGAGCACGGCATGATCGCGAGCTATGCCACGGCGCACCCCGATCAGCTGGTGCGGAGCGATGCGGGCTGGTCGCTGGTCCCGGCCGCCCCGGCCGTCATGCGGGAACTGGTCGAGGCGTGGCGGCATGACGATAAGGTTCAACGCATCCTTGGGATGCTCGCCGAGCGGACGGGGACCGACGTTGTGACCGCGGCGAAGCCGGTGTTGACGATGACCGACACGCCGACGGGGGAAGCGCGGCAAACCGGGGTGCAGGATGCGCCGGCATCAAACAGCCCGCCCGCCATCGTCGAGAAACGGCGTTCAACCCGCCGCGCCGCCCGCATCTCCCGAAACCTCTCCGCGTCATGCGGATGGTAACGGAGGTGGGGCGACACGCCGGACGCCGATCATCGATGATCCGGGCACGATGTCACGCTGAGCGGTCCATCACATGGTGATGTACCACTTGCCATCGACACGACGCAGCTTCGCGGTCCGGCTCACCTCGGTGCCGTCACCGAAATGCGATACCGTCTCAACGATAGCATAATCGGGATCGACGGTCTTGGTGTCGAGCACTTCTACCGTCTTGATGCCGCCATGAGGCGGTGGACCGGATGTGGCCGTCTTGGGCGCGGCCGCCACCATCATCCCCGCGAGAGGGCGAACAGCGGGGTCGATCCGCTCCAGCACCTCGGCACCTCGCCCGGCCGCATTGTCGACGATGAACGCGCGGGCGACATCCTCAGGCTTTTCGGTCTTCGAGCAGGCACCCACGCTGACGCAGCCGATCGCCAGGATAACGAAGCGATTCATCAACGACATCCTCATTGCAGCGGGCATCACAGCGTCGGCTTCCTGGCGCGGGCAGCGATGAAGGCATCAGTCGCTTGTGCCACCAGCGCGGCTGGCCGTTGGGATGATCCATCGGGGGAACCAATGCCGACCGTACCACCACGAAGTCCGACGTCGGCGTCGGCGTGGTAGCCATCCAGCCCGGCCTTTCCCCAGCGCGCGGAGAAGGTGTCACGGCCGCTCTCCTGATGGGGCGCACCCCATTTGGTGACGAGCATCTGCCGCCATTCGGCGGCCGCCGTACCTTGTGGCGCGATATAGGTGATCCCGGACAGGTGCGATCCATCCGGCCAGACGAGCATCCGCAGCATATATCGCCCGCCCGCATCGTCCTGAAGCGTCGCCTCGCCGAGGACGCTGCGTCGAATCGGGGCTCCACCAGCGCCACCCGCGATATTGATCGCACTGCGAACCTGGCCTTCGAAGTCGACGAAACGAGTAGCGCCCTTGGTGATCAACTTACGGGACATCGCGACTTCGGACACCTCCGCCTCGCTCATGCCGAGGCGGAAGCCGCCGAGATCGAAGGTCACCGGATCACCCGCAACGCTGCGTTCGGCAGCGCGCGTCAGACCGAGAATGACGGGTGTGGCCGGCATGGTGATGACGGGTTGCGTCGGTCTACTGCCGAAGACGGATGGTATTTTATCGAGCAACTTGGTGATCGGTGCCCGCTGTGCGGCAGCGGGCACGGCGGCCAGCCCGATGACGAGCGCAATGGTCAAACGCATGTGGTTCTCTCCCTGTGATATCGGTCGGATCAGAAGCCGGTGTGCCAGCCGACGAGCGCGGCGACGGAGCCGTCGGTGACGTCGTGCATGACGCCTAGGCGGAGCGGCATGGCGGTGCGGGTGACGTACCCGGCGGTCAGCTGGACGCGGCGGGCTCCGGCAAGGCTGGCGCGGGTGACGCCGTACATGACCGAGCGGGTCGCAAGGTCGTAGCCGGTGCCCAGCGTCAGCTCTGCCGCCCCCGCCTCGATGGCGAGCGGCTGCGCGATCCCCAGCGTCAGCAGGCCGCCAGGCACCACGCCGCTCGCCTGCACGCCGACCCGGCTGCCGAGGATCGGGGTGGCGCCGGTGACGAGCGAGGCGGCGTCGATCTTCAGCCGGGTCATGCCCAGCGAGCCATAGCCCTCCAGCGACCAGCCATCGGTCACGCCGATCCGGTGATGCATCTCGACCATCACCGTGCGGGCACCGCGTCCCAGCCGCAGCGCGCCACTGCCGGTCGGCATGCCCATCAGCGTGCCGTCCTCGTCGATGTACGAGGCGCGCAGATCGAGGTCACCACGACTCCAGGCCAGCGTCATCGCCTGCGCGGCGCTACCGGCGGCACGACCCGCCGCCATGGTCAGCCCGAGCCGCCCGCCACCGACCGCCCGATCGATGCTGAGGCTGGTCCCGGCCTGCGGGACATAGGCGAGCACACCATCGGCGAAAGGCGCCAGCCCCATCACGTCCGCTTGGAGCATATCGCCGGCATTCCACGCCGCATGCACCCCGGTCGTCCCGTCGGTATAGCCGAAGGTCCCCGCCGTCGCTGCGGACCGGACCTGATCCTGGCCGGGACCGAAGCGGACGCTGGTATAGCCCATGGTGCCGCTGAAGCCGCCGAACGCTAGGCTCGCCTGCTGCCCCATCTGCCGGACGCGACGTTCGATCCGGCGGTCCGCCATGACCTGCGGCTGGACGACCAGCGCGGCGATCGAGCCGGTGAAGTCACGGCCAAAGGCGTCGAGCACAGTGACATGGGACAGCGCTGTCTGGATCGCAGCGGTGCCGACGGCACCCGGCACCACCATCACGGACTTGGCGATGCTGGTCTGGGTGCTGCCGTTCGAAAGTTTCGGATTGACCGGCGACAGCGCCGCCTGGAAGTCGACCAGCCCCATGCCGAACACCTCGTCCGGCCCCGGCGCGCCGATGTCCTTGGCGGTCTGAAGGATGACGTCACCCGCCTGCTGGCCGGACAGCTGCGGCCATTTCGACAGGATGTCGGCGGCGAGTCCTGCCACCACCGGCGCCGCCGAGCTGGTGCCGGAGAAGACGCCGACCGTGCCGTCGACCAGCGTCGTCACATTGGCGCCGACCGCGACGACGGTGCGGTCCTTCATCGTGCCCGCCTTGTTGGAATAGGCCTCGATCTCGTACTTGTTCAGCGCCGGGCTGAGTGCGCCGACGAACAGGACCGCCTTGCGGTTATCGGTGGTGATCCACTGCGCATTATAGGGGTCAGCGCCACCGAAATTGCCGGTCGAGTTGACGAGCAGGCCACCCGTCGTCGCCAGCCGTTCGGTCGCTGAGGTCCAGCCCGCGCTGCCGCCGACCAGCGAGCTGCTGACGATCTTGATGCCCTTGTCCGCCGCATAGCGGATGGCCTCATCGGTGTGCGACAGAATCTCGCCTTGCGTTTTCTCGTCCCAGTCGGCGACCCGCAGCGCGACGATCGTCGCGGACGGGGCGTAGCCGGCAGTCGCGTTGCCATTGACCCTAGCGGCAATGATGTTGGCGACCGCCGTCCCGTGGTCGGACGCCGCGCTGCCCAACTCGCTCCGCTTCGTCCGCGTGCCGTCGGCGGCCACGACATAGCCGAAGTCCTTCGACAGCGTCTGGTCGATGCGGCCGTCGAGCTCGCCGTTCACGTTCATGACGCCGTCGTCGACCACGGCGACGGTGACACCCTGGCCCATGTGCCCGCTGTCGAGCGCATAGAGGGCGTTCATGAACTCGTTAGCGCCGTAGTTGCGGCGGAACTCAGGCGTGTCGTTGACCGAGCGGACCGGCTGCTTGTCCGATGGGGTAATTACGTATCCCGCCGGCGGCGGCACCGGCGCCGAATAGACCGGCGGCGTTGGCGTTGGCGTTGGCGTTGGCGTTGGCGTTGGCGTTGGCGTTGGCGTGGGAGCCGGTGTCGGCGTGGGCGTAGGTGACGGCGTCGGTGACGGACTCGGCGACGGCGTGGGGCTCGGCGACGGTGTCGGACTTGGCGCAGGCGTCGGCGTTGGTGATGGACTGGGCGTCGGCGTCGAGCCGCCAGTCGGCGGTGGCGTCGCTACGCTGCCCGCACTGCTGATCCCGCCGCCGCCCCCGCAGGCGGCGATCGTCAACGCCAACATGCTCGCTGACGCCGCTCTGATCCCCCGTATCCCGACCATCTTCATTCCTCGATGGGGATGCGCGCTGGACAGCCGGCGGCACCCCGTTGAACCCAGGGTGCCGGCCTTCTGGAGACCGGAATGTTGGAAACCTGCAAACAGACAGGCGCGAACGCCTTTAAGCCGGGCGGCTCTGGACATACGCGTCCGCCACCCGGTCACAGAACTAGGTCCTGTAAACCTTGGCCTTTCGGCCGGCTCTGTTTGCGGGGTTTCCACGCCCCGGCCCACAGGACAGACTCCCACAGGCCATCTCAAGCTATAGCCCAATCCTTAACGGATTGCGACAGTCTGGAAGGCTTTCGGACGGCACCGCCATGCTAGCGGCATAGAAAACGGCGCTGCGGGCGCTGATCCTAACGGACGGACGATGCGAAGGTTCTGAAAGAAGGGAAAAACAGGGTCGGCATCCGTCGGCTCGGCCCTCGTCAGAATTTTCGTCGTCGATCGGCCCTGCCGGTCATCCTCACCGTCCGCATATCCTCGCCCTAGCCGCTTCGCGCGGCATGGGGGCGAGGATGCGCGCATGGAGCACTGCCCTATGCTTCCCACACCAACCATCACCACCGTGAACGTCGCGGCCCTCGACGTCGGCCATCGGCTCGGCCTTGATCGGCAGATACCCATCGGCGCTGCCGTCCTGACCGCCCGCCTGCAAGGTCCGACAGTCCACTTCTCGCTCGACAGCTACATCTTGCGACCATCGGACCCCGCCGACGCGCTGCTGGCGTGGCTCGACCAACGCCTGACGACCGAAGGCGCGACGATTACCGGCTATCGCATGAAGGACGCCATCGCACTGCTCGATCGGCTGCCCGGCGCCGAATGGTCGCCCGCCCTCCGCGCGCTGGCGGGCTGCGGCCAGCAATATCTGCTCGATCTGTCGGCCAGCGTCGACGATGGGCCGCTGACCCTCCAGGAAGCCTGCGTCCATTCGCAGATCCTGTGTGCGCCGGTCGATCCGAACCGGCGCTTCGCTGACTGGGTGCAGTCCAATGTCGCCGAGATCGAGCAGGACGCACAGGTCGACGCGATCGCCACGTTCAGACTGGTCATACGCCGTCTCGCCAAGGTGAATCCGGTCGGCCGCAGCATCGCTACGGCCATAAGCAGCCACTTCGCCGAATGGCTGGGCGAAGCCGATTGCGCCGCCACCCGGCTCCATGTCGCGGACCTGCTGTCCGCCGCCGACTGATCGAACCCGGCCGCATCGCGGCCAACCTCCAGGAAAAACTATGTCTCTCATTGATCTATCGATCGAGGAGCGCGGTTTCGCGCCCGCGTCGATCGCGCTCGCCGTGCGCACCATCGGCGCCTGTCCCGCCGCCCGCCACCGACCGGACGCCCGCATCCTCTGCGGCGTCGGCATCCTCACCGTCGTGGCGGATGATGGTGGCGGTTACCAGTTCTCCGCCGATGCCCGCTGCCTGGGTGAAGGGGACACCGTCGGCGATCTGCTCGACTGGCTGGAGCAGCGCATCCCCGCGACCGGCGCCGCAATAAGCTGGGACAATTGGGGCCGCGTCCCCCACCGACTGCTGGCGCTCGCCGATCCTGCGCGTCATCCGCGCATCATCACCGCCGCTGGCGACACGGCCGGGCGATGGCGTGACATGCCGCGCGGGCACACGTGGCATATGCATCAGGCACGTGCGCATCTCATGCCGTGCATCTGCCGCCCCGGCACTCCCGTCGACGAATGCGACGCGGCCACGCCGACCGCGCTGCTGCCGGACCCGGCGACCACCGCAGTCGAACTGGTCGGCGAGGCCATCGCCGGATGGCAGTGCTGGGCACGACTATTCGGCGATTTCGACGACTCCGACCACCCCGCACAAGTCGCGCTCAAGGCGCTGGATCGCTGGCGCGGCGAGCAGCCCGCCACCCGCTGACCAATCCCCATCGACATGCGGCCGCGCGCGCGCCCGCCGGAGAACCACCATGCACCACGACCTGACCTCGCTCTGGAAGAGCAACACGCCGCGCTTCGTCGTCGTCCTTGATGCCGAACTCGCCTATGACCATGAAGCGCACGCCCGCTATCAGGCGAGCGAGCGTTTCCTGCCCGCCGATGCCGCGCATCTGTCGCCGCGCGAACTGCGTACCGACCCACGCGTGACGCCGCGCTGGCCGTGCCATCGGATCACCACCCTGTCGTGGCTGGTGATGATCGAGGCGGAAGACGGCCTGCGCCCGGTGCGGCTGGAAACGCGCGGCCTGCCGGAACAGGACGAAGCCGCTGTCCTGAAGGCCTTCTTCGCCGACATGGAACAGCTTGGCCATGTCCAGCTCGTCACCTGGGGCGGATTCCATTCCGACCTGCCGCAAATCCTGATCGGGGCGATCGACGCCGGGTTGCAGCTGCCGTCTTGCCTCACCGGCCTGTTGTCGCCGTGGCGACGCGACGCATCGGGCCATCTCGACCTTTGCAGCGAAATGTGCGGCGGGGCCGCACCCGCGCACCTTGCCGAGATCGCCGCCCGGCTGGGCATCCCGGGCAAGCTGACCTGTCGGCCGGACCTCGTCTCGCAATTGATGCAGCAGGGCAAGTGGTCGGCGGTCCGCTCGGTCGCGGAGGGGGACGTACTGAGCACGGCGGCACTGCTGATGCGCTGGCGCCACTTATCCGGCGGCACCGCCTCCGTCCTGGAGGCAATGCGGCGGCTGACCGGCTTCGTCGCCGAGCATTGCGCCCACCGCCCCTACGCATCCGACTGGCAGCGCTACGCCGACGACCTGCTCGCCGCGACCTTCGCGGCGGAAGCCCGCAAACTGGAAACCCTGGGAGCCTCGGCCTGCAACTGAGCCGTGATGATGGCCTCTTCGAAGGGGCGGAAAAGAAAGAAGGATCAACGATATGAGCGTCATTGAATCGATGGACACGATGCAGGCCTGGACCGTCGGCCTGCGCCTCGCCATGGGCTATCCGCAATATGCGCCCATCGGCAATCCGATCAGCTACGCCTCGGGCGGGCGCAAGAACTTCGCCGAGGCGCTCGAGATCGCCGCCATCGTCGAGCAGACCAACCGCGACTTCGTGCTGGTTCAATTCGACCTGCCCATCGCCGACGGGCCGGTCGGCATCTCGCTCGCCACCCGCGGCAACATCCTTGTCGACTGGCACGCGGACGTGCAGCCCTACCTCGCCAGCGACGACGGGGTCATCGAACTGCTCAGCGACACGCATCGCTGGTCGGTCGGGCCACGCGCCATCCTGACCGCGTCGCCGCTGCCGTCCCGCAGCCGGATCAAACGCGGCATCGAACGCGCGCACCGGCGCTGGCGGGAAGCCGCGGATCAGATGCGCGGCATCGAATTGCACGGTTCCCTCTTCATCCCCGCCGGGGGCAGCTACGCCGACGCGATACCGACGGACGTGGTGCGGGCGGCAGCGTGAGGCGTCGTCAGCCTCATTGGTGCGTAAGGTGTGCGTACCATCAACGCTGACAGGGCTAGCACATCGCTGGCGGTCGACGGGACGACAGCGTTCAATCGACCGCCAGCCAGTCCACTTTCGACCAGCTCAAGCCGTTCCAACGCGCGCATTGGGCGGCTGCTCACGCCGAAACCCGCCATTCCAACCTCATTGAGCAGACCGGCCGCAGTGCGCCCCAGTCCCAGTCGTTCCTAGCCTGATCGAGAATCCTCAAACCTGCCGTTGGTTTGCGGGGCGCATGTTCGGAGCGTTGTCGAGTGCGAGCCCATTGTCTTCTCGAATGGATTTTCCAGTCGGCAGGGCCCCGGAGCTACTTGGAACACCGCACAACCCGCCGGCTGAGCCCGTCAAATCCCGCAAAGGCGACCGTCCGGAGCCGGGTGTTGGGGGCCGATCCGCCGGAGCGGCCCCCTATGCGTCAGCGCGGATTGCCGAAGCGGGCGCGGAAGCCGGTCAGGTCGATCTTGAAATCGTCCTCGCCGTGGAAGGCCTCGTCGCTCAGCTTGGGCTTTTCCGCCGCCTTGTACCAGGTGGCATAATCGGGCGTGTCGCTGCTCTGCTTCTTGTAGTGCGTCGAATAGGTGCGCACGCGGATCGTCGGCGTCGCGCTGCCCATGTCGAAGCGCATCAGGCGCAGCCAGCCATCGCCGATACCTTCGCCCGGGCCCATCTTAGCGCCCGCGTCGATCGCGCTCTGCTTGCGGTCCTGATAGTCGGCGAGCACCTGCCACACCGGATGCCCGGCGCGGTTGTTGTCGACGCGCATCGCCTGGCCATGCTCATGCCCGCACAGCACCAGGAAGATCTGGTCGTGCTGGCTGATGAACTTGTCCCACACCATTTGCGGGTTGTTGTCCTCGGGATCGGCGGCGTGGCCGTCGATCATCGGATTGGCGACGCGCTCGCCTTCCTTGGTCATGTAGTCGTGCGTCGAGACGATCGTCGGCAGCCCGGGATGCTGGGCGATGATCCTCGCGGCCCATTCGAGCGAGGCGTTGGGCGCGTCGAATTGCAGCCCGATGTGCAGGAAGGTGTAGCCGCCCGCGGTGAAGACCTGCGCGCTGTCGGCGCCGCCGTCATGGCTGGCGACATACCAGCTCTTGTCCTTGAAGAAGGACTTGTCGGCGCCGAACAGCGAGCGGAAATTGTTCAGCCCGCCCGGATGCAGCATGCCGAGGCTCGCCATGTCGGTGAACTTGGCCGCGGGCGGATGATTGGAGTCGGTCCACATCGCGTCATAGTCGTGATTGCCCGGCACGACCGAGAAGGGCACCTTGCCCGCGATCATCTCATAGCCCTTGCGCGCGGTGGCGATTTCCACCGTCGTCACCTTGGGCGTCGGCGCGAAATGGGCGTCGAGGATCGGGTTGGCGACGCGCTTGAAGCCGCGCGCGGCATGGCCCGGGTCCATCTGCAGCGTCTGGTGCTGCCATACATCGCCAAGCGCGGTGACGAAGTCGATGTCGCCGCCGTTCGCGCGCAGGTTCGCGGCGATATAGGCCATCTGGTCGAGGAACATCTTGTCCGCGTCGAACTTGAAGCCCTCGGCGGTCTGGTGGGTATAGTCGGTATAGTTCTGGGTGTCGGGGATCGCGGCGATCGTGAAGCTGCGGTCCTGGGCGAGTGCCGGCACCGCGCCTGCGAACAGGGCGGCGGCGGCGAGCAGCGTTGCGGTCTTGCGCATGGTCTTACTCCTGAGCGGGGGGATCAGAACTTGACGCCGAATTCGGCGCGATAGGTGCGGCGGGTGCCGGCGATGAAGGTCGGGATGCCGAAATTGTCGCCGGTGTTGCCGGCATCGACAATGAACTTCTCGTCGGTGAGGTTGTCGCCCACCAGCGCGAAGCTCCAGCGGTCGCGATCGCCGGTGAAGGAGAGGCGTGCGCTCAGCAGGCCGAAGGCGCCCTGATACTCGTCGACCACCTTGTCGGAGAAGCTCGCGGGCGTGCGGACCTGCAGGTCGGAACGGTCGTTATTGTCGTCGAAGAACATCTTCGACTGCCAGCTGTAGAGCGGCGCGAAGCTCACCCGGCCGCTGCCGAGATCGGCATAGAAATCGGCGCCGATCGCGTATTTGTTGTCCGGGCTGTTGCGGAAGCGATTGCCGTCATAGATGCCGTTCTCGAACCGCGCCTTGTTCCAGCCATAGCTGCCGAACAGCCGGATGCCGTTGACCGGCGTGTAGCTAAGCTGCGCCTCGACGCCGGTGGCCTTCGCCTTGCCCGCGTTGATCGTGCCGATCGTGCCGTTGACCGTGCCGAGCGTCTGAAAATTGCTGTACTTGTAGTGATAGACCGAGAGATCGCCGCTCAGGCGTCCGCCCAGCGCACGGGCCTTGATGCCCGCTTCGGCCGATTCGAGCGATTCCGCCGGAATGATCTGCGCGCCGGTGTTGAGTACCTGCACGACCTCGGGGCGCTTGCCCAAGCCGTACACGGCATAGACGTTGACGTCGCGCGCCAGCGTGTAGCGAAGGCCGGCGCGGCCGGTGACGGTGGTCGAATCATTCTCGCCGGTCAGCACCGCGCCGTTCGGGGTCGGCTGGAGCAGCAGCCCGCGCCCGGTGAGGCGGCTGGGGCCGAGCGGGAGCAGGCCCTGGGTCGACGCTTCCTTCTTGTCGAAGGTCACGCGCCCGCCCGCGAAGACCTGGAGCCTGGCCGTCACATCGGCGGTGACGTCGCCGAAAATGTCATAGGTGTTGATCTTGGCGCGGGTGATCTGGCGATCGATGTGGAACGGCTTGAGCGCCGCCGCGGCCGGCCCCAGGATCGCGTTGATCTGGGCGTTGGTCAGCCCGCGCGGCGCGAGCGTCTGCAGCGTGCCGCCGAGGAGAAGCGCCATCGCGCGCTCGTCATAGCCTAGATCGAAGTCCATGCCGTTGTCGGCACGGAAGAAGCTGGCGCCGACAAAGCCCTGGAACGGGCCGACATCGCTGAAATTGAGGCGCAGCTCCTCCGACACCTGATAGCCGAAATTATTCTGCTCATAGGCGATCATGTTGGTCGGCGTGCCGTCATTGTCGCCGGTCTGCAGCGCGTCGGCCCAGCGAAAGCCGCTGATCGAGGTGATGCTGAACTTGTCGCTCAGCCGCCAGTCCATCGTGCTGCTGATGTTGACGATGTCGCGGGTGAACAGCGGCTCGCGAAACGTCCCGAAGGTGTCGAGATGGGTGGGGGTCCAGAAGTTCAGGTCGCCGATGATCGCGCCGGTCGTCTGGTTGAGCGGCAGGAAGGTGCGCGACTTGAAGGGGACGCCGCCGCGCGTATCGTCGCGGTCATAGGTGGCGATCAGGTTCATCTCGAAATCGTCCGCGGGCGTCCAGCGCGCGGCGAAGCGATAGGCCTGCGCGTTCACCGCGTTGTACGTCCGGTCGAACTGGGCGTCCGACACGAAGCCGTCGCGCTTGCGTGCCAGCGCGCCGACGCGGATCGCCAGCGTGTCGCTGAGCGGCAGGTTCACCACGCCCTGCGCCGACCAGTAGTTGTAATTCCCGCCGGCGATCTTGCCCTCGAAGCCGAGCGTGTCGCCAGCCCGCTTCTGGTATATCGAGACGCCGCCGTTCAGCGCCGAGCGACCGTGCAG
Organism: Sphingomonas sp. SORGH_AS_0879; assembly: GCF_030819175.1. Classification (NCBI taxonomy): domain Bacteria; kingdom Pseudomonadati; phylum Pseudomonadota; class Alphaproteobacteria; order Sphingomonadales; family Sphingomonadaceae; genus Sphingomonas; species Sphingomonas sp. SORGH_AS_0879. The sequence goes on along the minus strand of NZ_JAUTBJ010000002.1, from coordinate 3,792,277 downwards.
CGTCGACTGCGGGCCGCGCTCGACTTCGATCCGGTCGATATCGAACAGCTCGGTATAGGACGCGGTCGCCTGCGTCACCGGCACGCCGTCCTGGAACAGCGCGACGCGCAGCTCGGCCTGGGGCTGGAAGTCGTTCGAGGTGATGCCGCGGATCGAGAAGCCCGGCGCGAACTTGTCTTGGAGCTGGATGACGAAGCCCGGCGTGATCGCGGAGACCTTGCTCAGTTCGGTGCCGCCGATCAGCTCGAGATTTTCGGCGTTGAGCGCGGTGATCGACATCGGAACATCGCTGATCCGCTGCTCGCGCTTCTGCGCGGTGACGACGATGTCGTTGCCCATCGCCGCCTCGTCATTCTGAGCGGCCGACTGGGCCGGCGCGCGATCCTGTGCCACGGTCGGCGCGGAATCATGGTGCACCGAAGTGTCGGCCGTCTGGGCGTGCGCCTGGGCGGCGCCAAGGATCAACATACTGGAACAGAAAAGAAATCTATACATGGTTCCAACCCCCGGTTATTTGTGAGACGGTCACGTATCGATATTCCGTGACACAATTGCTGCAGGAGCGAAGAATTTTGACCGCCGAGAACGAAGTGCTGCGCGGCAGGGGCAGACCGCGCGACGAAGCGATCGATGCCGGCATCCGCGACGCGGCCTGGGCGCTGCTTGCCGACCATGGCTATGAAGGGCTGACATTCGAGGCGCTGGCGCAGCTCACCGGGTGCAGCCGCGCGACCCTGTACCGCCGCTTCGCGTCGAAGGATGCGCTGCTGGCGACGATCCTCGACGAATCGTCGCGCGCGGTGGAGCCGGTGATCCTGCCCGAGACCACGCCCCGCGCGGCGCTGATCGCCCATGCGCTTGCGTGTCGCGCGCTGATGTCGGGCAACCAGGGGCGCGCGTTGATGCGGCTCGATTCGGTGCTGCGCGCGAACACCGAGCTGGGCGCGTCCACCGCGCGCCAGATGGACTATGAGATCGACTATTATCGCCGCGAGCTGCGCCGCATCGCGCCGGGCGCGACGCTGGCGGATCTGAATTTCGCCAGCCAGACTCTGGTCGGCAGCATCATCTATCATATCGCGCTGATGCGCATCGATCTCGAGGATGCGCGCATCGAGCAGCTGGTGGATCAAGCGATCGCGCTGATCTGTTGCGACCTGGGGACAGGGAGGCCCGTTGGCGAATAGCCGAGCTCATAGGCGGCTTTGGTCGGTGGCGCTCTTCACAGCTGCCTGTCTGCTAACGGCCCATTTTACGGCCATCGTCGACGTCATTTTCGCAGATACAGATGTGACCGGTTTCAGGTAACGGGTCCGCCCCAATTGGGGCATTGATTGGCAGGCCTGGGAGGACCGGACGTTCGAGCTCCCCAACGGTAACGCCGCTTTGTCCCACGATCTGGCGATTGCTTCCGGCAGCAGGCGACCAGATCACGCCCTTCCGACGCAGCGCCGGGAAGTCGGCTTATGACATCACCGGCCATTCTACGGGCCTGCTAGACGTCAACGAAAGGGCGACAACAAATTCACCTGCGCGCTCTGCACGCTATCGGCACTCACTATGGCATCAACAAGCAGCCTGCGACCATCGTCATGCCGACCGGCGCCCACAAAACTGAAGCAATGCTGGCGGTCCAACAGCCAAAGGGCGGTGGCTGAGGCGGTCGTTCAGCGCGACTGACGATTGTAGGTGGAGCGCACACCGACAGAGCGCCGTACACCCCAGTTCGAATTCGACCTTGAGCGTTGCAGGACGGAATTGCGATCAGGTCGGCATCAATGCGCAGATCAACCTGTGTGGCTTCGGAACCGATGACGCTCAGGCTGGGGAGGGCGAGAAGGTCGGGCATCGCTCCACAATGGCGTGGGATGCTTAACGGATCGTAGTATCAGATGAGGCAGCCTGAGACTGATCGACGTGCTCGGCGTTAATACATTTCGTATATGCAGAATGCGTGATGAAGCTATAGCTACAGGTATGGACGAAGCGCTTTTCGGCATTGGGATTTACACCGCCCCCGAAGCGGCGCGGATGGTCGGCATGCGGCCAGCGACCCTTCGTCGTTGGTTGCTCGGGTACGACCATGATGCCAAGCATGAGCGTCCGCTATGGCAGCCGCAATACGAGGTCAACGACGACGACGGTGTCCTGCTTGGGTTCCGTGATTTAATCGAAGCGCGTATCGTTCACGCGCTTCGGGCCAAACGCATAGGACTCCCGACAATCCGGGTCTGCATGGAGCGGGCGCGAGAGATTGTTGGTCAAGACCGCCCCTTTTCGACTTCGCAATTCAAGACCGACGGCAAGTCGATCTTCTTGCAAATCACAAGAGGATTGGATGAGCCCCAGCTGTACGATCTCAAAAAGAGTCAGGGCGTATTCAATCGCGTGGTGGCCCCAAGTCTGGCCGACCTTGAGTTTGGTAAGGATGGCGCCGAACGCTGGTGGCTGTTGCACGGTAAGAGGACAATCGTAGCTGATCCAGAGCGTGCATTCGGGCAACCGATCATTGCGGCGACTGGTATCACCACCGCAAGGATAGCAGAGGCTGTCGAGGCCGAAGGGTCCGTTGAGGAAGTGGCCAAACTGTACGAATTGAAGCCACGCCTCATCCGTGATGCGTTGGCTTACGAGCAAATGATTGAGCGGCGCAAAGCGGCGTGAAGCTGCTTGTCGACAACAATCTGCCGCCGCGACTGGGTCGAGGATTGGCCGTGTTGTTTGATGGCCGTCACCATGTGGAGCACATCAAGGACAAGTTTGGGACCGGTAGCCTGCCTGATGAGGAATGGATCGTGGAATTGGGCAGGGAAGGCGGGTGGGCCGTTCTGTCTGGGGATCGACGCATTGCGACAAAGAAACCCTCTCGCGAGTTGTTTCTCAGGTCCGGACTAATCGGCTTTTTCCCGCTTCCGGCAGTGATGGGCCTGCCATTCCATGGAATGGCGGCAAGGATTCTGACTTTGTGGCCTGTCCTTGACACCACAACCCGGACGATGACCAGCGGCTGCTTTGAAGTCGGTATACGAGGGGATCGTCTAAGGCCGATCAACAAGTAGAAGCGTTGTTCGCCAAGCGTATGCGATCCCTGACCGTCATGTCGGTAAAATCTTAGGGATCAATTCGCGTCGGATCAAAACCGTCTTGCGCTTCCAGGACCCTGAGCAACTGAATGATCGTCGAACGCCCGACCGACACAACGCGCGCTTCGGTTCCGTTCAGGATTCGTGCAAGCTCGACACGTTCGGGCTCCGCGATTGGGAATAGCGAAACCCCCGGCCGGTCTTGGCTCGCATGACACGTCGGGCGATCGCATAGGCCAGCAGGATCTGTGAGGGATAGCTCGATCCCACGACTGCTGCGAAATACGAGAATGGGCCAGTCCGCTGAGCGTCGAACATCGCGACATGACCGAGCACGGTGACGAGCTGTAGCGCGGCTGACGCGATCAACCACCATTGAGCATGTTTCAGAGCGGTCCACACCAAGCCCATCAAAAGCGTCAGGTCGATCAAGAAAACGCCCGCGTTTACGGTGGCATAGTCAGACGACCCGGGGAGGCGAAGTGCGACGGTTGCGAGCGCGGCAGCGAGATATGATCCCGCGACGCCGCGCTCGATCCGACTGCCCCATCGCCAAGCGGCGAGCGATGTCAGAACAACGAACAGCCAGAAACCGTATACGGCGTACCACATGCCCCGCTAGGAGCATGGAAGCTTAACACGATCAAGCCGGAGCGGTCGTATTTCCGAAGGTCCGATCGGTGGCGGTCTGAGGTGGAACATCCTTGCCGTAATCCTCCATCCGGACGCCCAGATCGGCACCCACCCGGTTAAGCATGCCGTGCGCGCGGATCAGTTCCTCGCGGGCATTCACGGCCATGATGGTAGCCTGAGCAACCTTGTTGATCGCGGCGAGGGCGGTGGAGATCGGGAGACCCATCTGCTGGCGGGATTCGAGCAGAGCAGTCAGCGCTCGAGATGCATCCAATGCGGCGGCATCTGCCGAAACTTCCGCCGGATTGATGGTTGCGGCCACATGATCGATGGACTGATTGTAGAGCTTCATAGGTTTTCCTAGCCATAGAGAAGGTGACCGATCCTCCCCATCCGTTCTGCCAGCAGCGGGGCTGAAATTATAAGCAGCAGCAAAAGGAACGCGGCTGCGAGCACCAGTACGAAGCGCGACAGCATCGACCTTTCCTGCAACCATTCTTCCAGATGATCGGCCTGACCCGACGGGTTGATCGACACCAGTCCCTCGAAAGCGGTTCGCTCCTCGGCAACCATTGGCTCGGCCGGCCCGGCGGGTCGGAGCATCGGTGGAGCCTGATTGATCGGTTGAACCATCCCCTGTGCTGGGTTCCCCAACGATAAGGGATGCGTTGCCTCGAAAGCTCGAAGCATGTCGGCCGCAACATATCGCCCGACGTTGCCCAGCTTCGCGCGCGCCGATTTGATATGCTGGTCGACCGTATGTCGGCTCATGCCAGCCATCGACGCCACGACGTCCGATTTGCGGGTGTGGTGAACCAGCCGGAGAACGCGGCGCTCGGTAGGGGTAAGCGACTCATATTGACGATCATTCATGGTAAACCTCCGTTATGGAGGATTTGTACCTGTTCGGTGGCGTCATCTTTGCCCGTCTTTCGGGCCTGACCAAATTCGTAGTGATTGCGTGGAGGGCGGGATGGCTATTGTGCCAGCAAGTGTGACTCGGCACATGTCGAGCATGGCATTCCGATCTGTTATCGCCGCGTTGCTGCTAGCTAGAGCAGATTCCGATCAGTATGCATCGTATCCGGCAGCGGCGAAGTAGTTGGCGCATTCGGCGGGCGTGAAGGTATCGATGGCGGCACCGATGGTGCGGGACAGATCGTCGACGGTGCGTGCAGCGGCTTTGCGCAGGAGTGCTTTCAGCTTGGCGAAGGCGTTTTCGATCGGATTGAAGTCGGGCGAGTAAGGCGGAAGGAAGAGCAGCCGGGCGCCCCTTGCCTCGATCGCCTCCCGCGCCGCGACGCTTTTGTGGGCGGGCAGGTTGTCCAGGATCACAACGTCGCCCCGTTTCAGCGTTGGAGCGAGTACCCGGGCAACCCAGGCCTCGAACCACGCCCCGGTCATCGGTCCGTCGATGACGAGCGGTGCGGTCATGCCCGAGAGCCGCAAGCCACCGACGAACGTGGTCGTCATCCAGTGTCCGTGCGGTACAGCCATGCGCAGCCGTTCGCCGCGTGGAGCGCGTCCATAGCGGCGTGCCATCTTCGTACTCGCACCCGTCTCATCGACGAAGATCAGCGTTTCCGGATCGAGGTCGAGCTGACCATCGAACCAGGCTTCACGCGCGCTCAGGATGTCGGCGCGGTCCTGCTCGCTTGCATGGCCGGTCTTTTTTTGCGCGTATGCCCGTGGCGGGCGAAAAAGCGCCACAGGGTCGATACTGCAACCGCGATCCCTTCGGCGGCCAGCCCCTCGCGCAGCTCGGCAAGAGTGATGTCCGGAGCAGCCTCGTACAGCGCCCAGATGCGCGCCGCCTTGGCCTCGGTCGTGGCCGAGCGCGTGTCACCGCCCTGTGGCTTGGCCGCTGGCTTTCCCTGATCGCGCTGAAGTGCCGCCCACCTCACTGCACTGGCTGCGCTGACCCCAAACCGCGCCGCGGCCGCCCGGTGTGACATGACCTGCGAAATGGCACCAACAACTCGCTCGCGCAGGTCCATCGATAACGGCTTGCCCATCTGACCGGCCTCCCCTCGCCGGAGACGAGCATGAATCAGACTTCAATCCCTTTGGGAATCCCTCAACGATTCACGCTGATCGGATTTTGCTCTAGCCTTGCGTCCTGCACCGTCCCCCAAGCCCTTCCCCGACAGGTCGCGGCGGATAATCTTTCGACCCGCCCGCTGAAGGTTGCGTCGTGGAACTTGGAGTTTCTGGCCGAGAAAGACGGCGCGGGGTGCGAGCCGCGAACCGATGCCGATTATACGGCCATGCGCCAGATCGTCGACACGCTTGATGCCGACGTGATCGCTTTCCAAGAAGCGGAGAATGAGGCGGCGGCGGCGCGGGTGTTCGATCCGAAGCGCTACACGATCGTGATGGAAAAGCGCCCGGGTGCTGCGTCAGGCAGTTGCGGGGGCAAGCACCCTGAGCAGCAATTTATCCGTCAGGCCGTCGGGTTCGCGATCAGGAAGGGCATCGCGTTCGACAGCAACCCCGCCGGTTATGCCCGCATCCTGCCTTCGAAATGGACGTGCTCGCCAGATGCCCTTGCACGGCTTACGCGCAGCGGCACCCATCCATTTCCGCTTGGTCGCGTGGGCGGGATGAGCTGGGGAGCGGCAACGGGGGGCTTTCTTGTGACCCGCTGGAACGAGAAGATTGAACAGGAGCAGGTGAGCACCACGGCAACGCGCTGGTTTCGGGATACGGGCGAGTTTTGGGGCATCGATGGACGCTTCGTGGGGTCGAACTCCGAGGAGTCAATCTTCGCCACTGAGTATGCTGCAGAGCGCTGGGCTGCTTGGCTGACGTACCATTACCGATTGTGTCGCGCGTTGGGCGGGGCAGGCGCAATACACGTAAAGCTTGGCCTCGTCGGCTTGGAGGGCAGTCGATGGCCGCGTGGACTGAATGGGGTCAGGGGCGGCCCAGGCGCGCTTGAAGATAGTGCTGGCCACGAGTTCGTCCTCGGCGAAAAAGACGCGGTCGAAGCGCAGATTAACGCGGGCGTAGATGCTATGATGCGAAACGCCGCCACCGCCTACGGCTTGTAGGTGGAGTTGGGTCGTCGAGACGCGCATATTGGTTGTCGATCGCGCTTGCGAGCAGATTGGCACGATACGCGATTCGCTCCGTGAGTTGGATCGACGTGTCACGACGTCGGGAGTATACTTGGCGCAGCTGCTTGATTATGCGCCCGAGTATGGCTTAGCTGCAGCTGTACTATGAGGTGGCCGGTGGAAGTTAGAGCAAATTCCGAGCGTCGTGAATCGATGAGGGATTCCCAAGCGGCTTGAAGTCTGATTCATGATTGCCACCGGTGACGGGAGGCCGGTCAGATGGGCAAGCCGTTGTCGATGGACCTGCGCGAGCGGGTGGTTGGTGCGATTTCGGGAGGTATGTCGCGCCGTGCGGCGGCAGCACGGTTCGGGGTGAGCGCGGCCAGTGCGGTGCGGTGGGCGGCGCTTCAGCGCGATCAGGGAAAGCCGGTGGCCAAGCCGCAAGGAGGTGACATGCGCTCGGCTGCGACGTAAGCGTGGCGTGGAGGCCGCAGATTATGCTGCTTGTGCGGTCGACTGATCTACCTGCGGCATCCAATTCCAGGGCATGAGTTCGTCCCATCGGCTGGCAGGCCAGTCGCCCGCGACCTTGGCGATAACGTCAGCGATATAGGCCTGCGGGTCGACGCCGTTCGCCTTGCAGGTCTGGATGACGGTGTAGATGGCAGCGGCCCGTTCGCCACCTGCGCGCGAACCGGCGAACAGCCAGTTGCGGCGTCCAATGGCAACACCGCGCAGTGCACGCTCCGCGATATTGTTGTCGATTTCCAGACGACCCTCACCCAGGAAGCGCGACAGTGCCTGCCAGCGCTTGGTGCCGTAGGCGATGGCTTTGGCCATGTCGGACCTGGGCGACAGATGGCGAAGGGCGGCGTCGAGCACCTCGCGCAGGGCCTCGACCAGCGGTTTGCTCCGCTCCTGCCTGACACAACACCGTATGTCGGGCGGCTGGCCGCGCACCTCGGCCTCGACGGCATAGATCGCTCCGATCCGCTCGAGAATGTCGGTGGTCAGCGGCGTGGGCGACCGCTCGTGCAGATCGAAGACCTTGCGCCGGAAGTGTGCCCAGCACGCGACTTCGGTCACGCCACCACGATACAGTCCGTCATAACCGGCATAGGCATCGGCCTGAAGGAAACCGCGGAAGCCGGCGAGATGGGCCATCGGGTGCGCGGCCGTGCGGTCGGGCGTGAAGCGATACCAGGTCGCGCGCGGCGCCGTGCCGCCGGACGCCTGGTCGTCGGCTGCGTACACCCATAGCCGCCCGGTCGCGGTCTTCCCCCGGCCGGGGTCGAGCACCGGCACGGGCGTGTCGTCGGCATGGATCTTGTCGGCCTTGAGCACCTCGTCACGGATGCGGCTGACGATGGGGTCGAGGAGCACCGCGGCCTGTCCAGTCCAGCCCGCCAGCGTCGAGCGGTCGATGTCGAGCCCTTGCGCGGCCATCATCTCGGCCTGGCGGTAAAGCGGCAAATGGTGGTCGAACTTTGAGACGACGACGTGCGCCAGCGTGGCGAAGGTGGCCTTGCCACGCGCCACGGCCCTGACCGGGACGGGAGCCTGGACGATCTTGTCGCAGGAACGGCAGCTGTATTTGGGGCGGACGTTGCGCACGACCCGCCAGCGCACCGGCACGATGTCGAGCATCTCGTGTGCGTCCGAGCCGAGCGGGCGCAACGCGCCGCCACAGTCCGGGCAGGTGCAGGCACCCGATGCCGGCTCATGGATGACGTCCTCGCGTGGCAGATGTGCGGGCAGACTGCGGACGGGCACCGGCCGAACCGCCACGCCGCTGTCGGCCATCTCAGCCCCAGGCGCGTTGCGCTCCGTCTCCAGTTCCTCCAGCGCCAGTTCGAGCTGCTCGATCTCGCGGCCGAGCTTTTCGGACGAGGCACCGAACTGCATCCGCCGCAGCCGGGCGATCTGTCCGCGCAGGGTATCGATGAGCAGATCGCGGGCGGCGAGCGCGGCATTGGCCCGGGCGAGTAAGGCCTCCAGCGCGGCGATCCGCGCGGTGGCATCAGCAGGGGAAACAGGCGCTTCCGACACGCTGTCTTCGTAGCAGATTGCAGGTCGGCGAGCGAGCAAAAGCGGCGTAAAACCGCCGTTCTCACCCCGCCAGCGTCGGCGTAAACGTCCGCTCGGGCCGACGCCAGTCGATGCCCTCCAGCAGCATCGACAATTGCGCCGGCGTCAGCACCACCGTGCCGGTCGCGGTCACCGGCCAGACGAAGCGGCCACGGTCGAGCCGCTTGGAAAACAGGCACAGGCCTTGCCCATCGAACCACAACAACTTGACCAGATGACCCCGCTTGCCGCGGAACGCGAACAACGCTCCGGAATGCGGGTTCTGCACCAGCACCTGCTGCACCAGCACCGCCAAACCATCGAACCCCTTGCGCATGTCGGTCACGCCGCATGCCAGGAACACCCGCGTCGGCAACGGCACCGGGCTCATCGCAGCACCGACAGCACCCGTGCCAGCGCCCCTGCATCCACGGCAGCATCCACGCTCACCCGCACGCCACCCGGCAGTTCGATATGGATGAACCCCGGTGGACATGGTGCCGGCTGCGGTGTCCGCACGACCGGTTCCGCCACCTGCACTTCGGCGAATACCGGCAACGACGGCACGGCACTCGCCAGCTTGCCCTCCCGCAACTGCTTGCGCCACGTGTAGATCAGGCTGCTCGACACCTCACGCCGGGCGATGACGTCGCAAACCCGCACCCCCGGCCGGAACGCCTCCGCCAGGATCTCCAGCTTCTCCGCGTCCGACCATCGCCGTCGACCCGACACACGGCCGACCACCTCCATCCGACCAGTCATACGAGTGCTCGTATGACCTGTCGTATAACCGAAAACTTCCCGCACCGCCCGCGCCCTCGTCAAAGGCGACAAGCATCCTGACCGCCAGCGCTACCGCAAGGCGGCCTGCTGACCACGCTTACGCTGCGACGGAGGCCAAGGCGGCGCGCATATGGGCGCTGTACGAGGCGGCACCCGACATCACCCTTGCCGAGTTGCGCGCGGCACTGGCCGCCGAGGGGAACGCGGTGGCGGTATCGACGCTGTGGCGGTTCTTCGCGCGCCACGGGCATACGCGCAAAAAAAGACCGGCCACGCGCAGGAGCAGGATCGCTCCGACGTCCTGAGCGCGCGCGAGGCCTGGTTCGATGGCCAGCCCGACCTCGATCCGGAAACGCTGGTCTTCGTCGACGAGACCGGTGCCAGCACGAAGATGGCGCGCCGCTACGGACGTGCGCCGCGCGGGCAGCGGCTGCGCATGGCCGTGCCGCACGGTCACTGGAAAACGACAACGTTCGTCGGGGGCTTGCGGCTCTCGGGCATGACCGCGCCGCTCGTCATCGACGGACCCATGACCGGGGCGTGGTTCGCGGCTTGGGTCGCCCGCGCGCTCGCCCCGACGCTGAAGCCCGGCGACGTCGTCATCCTCGACAACCTGCCCGCCCACAAGAGCGTCGTGGCACGCATGGCGATCGAGGCAAGGGGGGGCCGGCTGCTTTTCCTTCCGCCTTACTCGCCCGACTTCAACCCGATCGAAAACGCCTTCGCCAAGCTCAAGGCGCTCCTGCGCAAAGCCGCCGCCCGCACCCGCGACGACTTGTACCGCGCCATCGGTGCCGCCATCGACACGTTCACGCCGGCCGAGTGCGCCAACTACTTCGCTGCTGCCGGTTACGATGCAGACTGATCGGAATTTGCTCTAGCTGCGCAGCGCGCCTCAGCCGGTGGATCGGCTATTACAACGAGCACCGGCCTCACTCCCGCTTCGGCGGGCGAACACCAGCATGGCGGCGTAAAACAACCGGGGGCATAGCTTAGCTCAGCCGCCAAACTGTCCGGCAAGGCGGCACCACCTCAATCCGACTTGGCAGCAAGCGTTGTTAAGCTGTGGGTAGCGCGCGGGCTTGAAACAGGCCAACCGGAAACGCGTCCGTGTGGTCAGAGCTTGACATAGATCCGCTGTCGGTCGAGCAGCCAGGCCAACGCCCAGCAGATTTGCGCAAAGGCGAGCGCCATGACGAGCGATGCCCATTTCCCGCCAATCCATGCAAAGCCGTGATCGTACACCCAGCGGAACAGCGCGACATGGCCGACCGGCAGGGTCCAGGCGATCGCCATGGTCAGGTCGGCGACGATATAGATCGCCAGCGCGTTCTTGCCGAACGTCGCGAAATACCCGGTCCCGCGCGTCGCCCGCCAGCGATCGACTAGCTGAACCAGCATCGCCAACACGACGACATCGATGCCGATCGTCAGCAGCGTATAGGCGGTCGTCCACAATTTCTTGTTGATCGGGTCCACCGGATGCAGCGCCAGCGCGAGCAGCACCAGCCCGCCGCCGGTCGCCGCCATCGCCGCCAGGTCGCGTCCCGCCAGTCGCCCCTTCGCCGCGCGATGGCGGAGAAAAGTGACCGCCAGATAGCCGGCCAGCACATTGGCCGTCGCGGGCAAGGTGCCGAGCAGCCCTTCCGGATCGAACGGTGCGCCTTCGAGCTGATAGAGGTGCCGCGCGCCGAGCATTGCGGTGTCGATCCGCACCACCGCACTGCCCGTCAGGCTGTGATCGCCGAAGCCGAGCGCGATCCCCCCACCGATCGCCAGCAGGACGACCGCCCCCAGCAACGCACCGCGCCAGCGCACGAAATACAGCAGCGAGGCGGCGAGGAAATAGGTCAGCGCGATCCGTTGCAGCACGCCCATGATCCGCAGCGTATCGATCGAATGCCACGCGACCTGCCCCTGCACGATCGACAGGAACGGGAAGTTGGACACGAATACACCGCACAGGAAGATGCGCAGCGACCGGCTCGCGATCCGGCGGAAATACGTCCCCGAGCCACCGCACGCATAACGTTCGGCGGTGAAGGCGAGCGACGCGCCCGTCACGAACAGGAATGTCGGAAAGACAGCGTCCGTCAGCGTGAACCCGTCCCAGCTGCTGTGCAGCATCTGCCCGAAGGACAGTGCCTCGCTGATCGCCATGTTGACGACGATCATCAGAGCCACGGTCGCCCCACGCATCACGTCGATCGCCAGATAGCGTCCGTTGGTTCCTGTCGCATCGCTCATCGGCTTCCCCTCCTTCCCTGCCCCAGCACCGGACGCAGCACGCGCTCCATCACCGCATAGCCCGCCGCGTTGGGATGCACCCCGTCGCCGCTGAGCCCCGGGTCGATCGCTCCCGCTTCCGCCAGCATCGCGGCGTACGCATCGACAAAGGTGAGGCCCATCCGGGCTGCATAGTCGCGCAGCCACCGATTATGGTCCGCGATCCGCGCCGCCGGCGCGACCTGCGGCGCCCACCAATAATGATTGGTCGGCAGGATCGACACCAGCACGACGCGGATGCCGTTGGCCCGTGCCAGTTCGACCATCCATCGGACATGGCCGCGGATCGTCGCGTCGTCGACCTCGCCGCCATTGCCGGCAATGTCGTTGGTGCCGCCCAGCAGGATGACGGTTTCGGGGTGCAGCGCGACGACGTCCTGCCGGAACCGCACCAGCATCTGGGCGGTCGTCTGACCGCTGATCCCGCGATTGATATGGAGCGGGTCGGCAAAGACCGACTGATGGTCACGGTCCCATCCTTCGGTGATGGAATCGCCCATGAACACCACGCGGTGCGCGACGGCCCCCCCCGCGATCAGGTCGGTGTCGCGCTGGCGATAAGTGGCCAGCGCCGCCCAGTCGCCGCCCGTTTCCTGTGCCGGCACGGGGCCGGCGGAGAGGAGCGCTCCGACCAGCAGGGCGAGGCGACAATATGACCGGACGGTCACGGCTGGACGATCCGTGCCGATGGCCCCGGCCGCCCGGCGGGGGAGAACGCCGCGACGGTGATCGTGCCGTGCGCAGCGATCGGTCCGCTCACCACCGGGCTGTCGCGATCGGGTTCCGATCCGTCGATCGTGTAGCGCAGCACGAACCCCGGCAGCGCGGCATTGGCGAGAATCCGCCCATCGCGGACCACCAGCCCCGGCGGCGCGATGCGATAGGCAAAGCCCGGCAGGTCGCGTTCCAGCTGTGGCAGCACGCGCCGGCCCAGTTGCGTCGCAAAGCGCGACCAGCCGGCGGCATAGGCGGCGTCACGCGCCGGTCCCCGCAGGCTGGTCCAGTCGGGCGCCATGCTCCACCCTCGCTCCGCCACCGCGAACAGCCTGGGCAACAGCATATGGCCGATCCGCCACGGTTCGCGCACGGTTTCGCTGAACAGCGTCGCCTCGATCCCCATCACCCGCGATCGGCCAGTCTCCGATAGTCCGTCCGCCGGAGACTGGCCGCCCGACGCCGCATCCACGCCATCGACCAGCGCAAAGGGTTCGAACCGGTACACCGTCTCAAGGTCGCTATAGCCCGACCAGTTATGCCCCGGCTCGCTGCGGTCGCGGGCATGGGCCATGTCGAAATACAGCGCGGTCGCGGGCGACATCACCACCGGATAGCCCGCATTGGCCAACCGGTTCGCCAGCCCCGTGGCCGCCCCCTGGTTGTTCCAGACGTGCAGCGCGACCGGCCGGTTCAGGAAGTGCGGGTTGACCACCGGTCCCCCGCCGGCGGGGGCGGCCACCTTGCGCATCCCCAGTTCCTCCCATCCCGCGGCGGCGACACCGTGCGCCGCCAGGATCGCGGTGATCCGATCGTAGAAATGGTCCCACAACCCGGCCGTGCCCTCGACCGCTCCGTCGGGCAGCGCGGCGATGGCGCGCGCGGCGGCGGGCGATTTCTCCCACGCGCCATCGGCCAGTTCGTCTCCGCCGACATGCAGGACGCGCAGCCGCACGCCAGCCTGCCGGTGCAGGGCCACCAGATGGGCGACCACCGTCTCGATGAAGCGATAGGTGCCGGGTGCTCCCGGATCGATCACATTGTCCGAATAGCCCTGGGCGGAATGATAGATCGACCGGTCGGCCGGATCGCGCAACCGCCAGCGGTCGGCATCCGGCCGCCCCGCCGCGCGCCATCGCGCCGCGCGGGTGGCCATCGCCTGCACAGCGGCGCGGGCATGGCCGGGCATCTCGATCTCCGGGATCACCTCGATATGGCGCGCACGGGCATAGGTCAGGATCGCGATATAATCGGCGGCGGTGTAGAAGCCGCTGCCATGCGGATCGTCGGCCTCCGGCCCCGATCCATAGGCGGGGGGAAGCGTCGCGCCGCTCGCGAAATCCTGGCTGCGGCGCCCACCCACCTCGGTCAGTTCGGGCAAGGCCGGGATCGCGATCCGCCAGCCTTCATCGTCGGTCAGGTGCAGATGCAGGCGGTTCAGCTTCGCGACCGCCATCAGGTCGATGGCGCGCAGCACCTGGTCGCGGCTCTGGAAATTGCGCGCGACGTCCAGCATCAGCCCGCGATAGCCAAAGCGCGGCGCGTCGGTGATTGCGAGCAACGGCAAGGCGCGTCCCCGCCCGGTCGCGGGCGCGGCATCGACGATCTGGCGTAATGACTGCAGGGCGCGGAACACCCCGGCGGCGGATGCGCCGGTGATGGCGACGCCGTCGCGGCGGATCGTCAGGCGATAGGCTTCGTCCGACGCTTCCCCCGCGACCGCGCCGATCGCCAGCGACAACGGTACGACCGGCCCGGTCGCGGCGGGTCCTTCGGTCGGCGTGGGAACGAATCTGGCCTCGTTGCGCAGCGTCGCTGGCGCACGCACCGACCAGGCGGCAACCGGCAAGGTTCCGTTGCGACGGTCGATCCGCTTCGGGGTCGGGAAGACCGGCGACAGCGTATCGACCGGCACCGCTGCGATCCGGGCATTGGCGGCATAGCGACCCTCCGGCGCGACGACCGATCCGACGCCGACCGGAGCGCCGGGTATCTGCGCGGCGGCAGGCAGGGGTTCGATGTGGTAATCGGTCAGCGCCACGCCGCGCCCTGGATCGTCATCGCGTACCATATAGGGGCCGACCGGTGCCTTGTCGGGCAGGATCATGATATCGGCATGGCGTAGCGTCAGCGACAGCGTCGCGCCGGGGGCCAGCATCTCCGCCCCGCCGACGGGACGCAGCCGTACCAGCGGACCGGCGATCGGCGCGACCTCCACCCCGTCGCCGGGCCATGGAGGGTCGATCGGCGACAGCGCGCTGACATGGATCCACCAGCCCCGCAGCGGAAACGGCACCGTCCCGTCGTTGCGCAGCGTCAGCGTGGCGACCGTGTGCTGTTTCTCGACCGTGCGGGCGGTCCAGCGCAACGCGATCGGCGGTGTCTTTCCCCGTGTTGCCGCCGGTGATGATGGCCGGGGCGGCGATCCGGGCGGCGGGGCCGCCGCGATCAGCCCCGCCGTCAGTGCCAGCAGCGACACCAGTTTTCCCGCGCGCATGGTCCTGCGCCGCTCCCGCCCCGACCGCGTCATCGGTCAGAACGCATAGGACAGGCCGAGCAGATACTCGGTCCCGAACTTGTGATATTGCTGCGGTGCCGTACGCCCCTCCACCGTCTGGCTGGTGACATAGGGTTCGTTGTTGATGTTGTTCGCCTGCGCCATGATCGCCAGCCCCTTCATTGGGCCGGATTGCAGCGTATAGCCTGCCTGGGCATCGACGATCCGTTCGGACCGGATATTCTCGGTCACGAAGCGGAAGGCGTTGTGCCGCCGGGCCGAATATCCCGACCGGTAACGCTGTCCCACGCGCAGCTGATAGCCGTCCTTTTCATAATAGACCGCACCCGACCACACATCGCCCGAGAATCCTTCGAGCAGGGTGTTGAGGAAATAGCCGTCCTTGTCGGTCTTCGGGCTGAGCCATGTCTTCGAATAACTGCCGGTGATCCCGAACCCGTCGAGCAGGTCGGTCAGCAGGTTACCCTCCAGCGTGCCACTGAACTCCAGTCCTTTCAGGATGCCGCCAGCGGTATTGGTCGGCGTGGTCAGCGTGCCGGTCTGGCTGATCGGCGTGACGTTGGACGAATTGGTGTAGCCCGAAAAGTCGTACAGCACGTCCTTGGTCACGATGCCGCGCGTGATATCCTTGTAGAACGCCGCCGCCGCGACATAGGACGACCGGCCGATATAATGTTCCAGCGACAGGTCGAAATCCCATGACTGCCACGGCTTCAGCTTGGGGTTGCCGCCATCGCCGTACCATCGCCGGTCGGCCTGCGACACGGCGGCGGTGATGCCAGCGCGCATGTCCGCCATTTCCGGCCGCGCCTGCGCCCGCGCCGCACCGAAGCGCAGCCGGGTCGATGGCGTGATCTCGGCATTGAGGTTCAGGCTGGGCAGGATGTCGGTGTAGCTGGTGCCGCCCGCGACCGGCGAGATCGCGCCCTCGGCATCGACATACAGGCCGCTTGCGCTCTGGCGCGTATGGATCACCTGTACCCCGATATTGCCGCGGATCGGCAGGAGGTGGCTGTCGTCGATGTCCAGCTTGATGAAGCCGGTCGTCACCTTTTCCCCGACGCCCCAGTTCCACGACGGGTCCTTCGGGTTGGGCGCGGGGTCATAGGCATCGCCGTACAGCGCGGCGTCGGGCCGGAAAAACAGCGCGCCGGGCAGGCCGATAAAGCCCATGTCGACCGATGCCGTCTTCAGGCTGGCCGGGATCGGGCGACAGGTCAGGCCATTCAGGCACGGCGTTGGATCGGTCAGCGAATAGCTGGTCTGGTCATAGACCAGCGACTTGGTCCGGTGGCTATAGAGCACGCCCAGCTCGATCGCGCGGAACGGGCCGAAGTCCATGTCGCGCCGCGCCGCGACCCGGCCAGTCTCCACCTTGTCGGTGACATTGGCCAGCGCGACCAACCCACCCAGATTGTCGCCCCACACGCTGGCCAGCGACATCGCGCTGGTGCTGTTGAGGTCGACGCTCGACGATACCTGGCCGAATCGGTCATAGGTCGTCGGCAGGACGACGTTCAGCGTCATCGGCGCCCGCGACATCAGATAGGCTTCGCCGACCCATTCGCGCCGCTTGGCCTTGGACAGGCCCAGATTGGCGCTGAAGGTCCAGGCGCCGGTGGCATAGCTGTTGGTCCAGCTCAGCGCGTTCAACTCGTCGTTGCGGTCGTTCTGGCGCATGGTCAGGATCGGGCTGGCATTGTCGACGCGGATCGTGCCGTTGCCCATGCTGACGACCGGGATGCTCCCCGATGCCCAGTTGGCGAGCACGCCGATCAGCTCGTCACCCTGCATCCGCTGCTTGAAGCGCGAATGGAACAGGTCGATCTTGCTCGAAAAATGATCGTCGGGCTTGAACTGCAGCACGCCCAGCACGCCATCGCGGACCGTCTGGGTCGATGCGACCCCGGTTTCGAACCCGTTGAACGTATAGCTGTCGCCCAGCCCGTCGACGCCCAGTTGCGTGCCGGTGCCATAGTCCCACAGGTTGAAATACTTCTTCTTGTTGGGGGAATCGAGCCGGGCATAGCCGACCGCGACGCCGATGCGGTCGTCGGCGAACTGATCGACATAGGATATGCTGACGCGGCTGCCATGGCCGCTGGTGCCGGGCAGCACCGATCCCATCGCATTG